>NZ_RAZO01000257.1:0-876 GCF_004307535.1 Pseudomonas sp. Sample_9 | reverse complement strand
CAGGATGCCTCTGCCGCTTTCATCTTCGGGTGAAAGCGGCTTTTTGCTTTCTGCGCGGTCAACAGCGAAAATCCCCGGGCAAAGCGGGCGGTCCGCTTTATCTCTTTTAAGGATGATCAGTTGGACAAGAAGGAAATCAAACGCCAAGTTGGCGCAATGCTCGCTGCCGGACATGCCCGGGCGGAAACCTTCAATGCCCTGGCGGGGGGCAGCGTGAAGGATCGAGTATTAGCGACCTGGATCGGCGCGTACCCGGATCCGTTCCTCAGAAAACGGCATTTGGTCAAAGTCAATGTGCTGGTGACGCTGATGGGCATTATGGGGCTGCTGGGAACGATTGCCGGACTGCTTCAGATCAATGACGGCGGCATCGCCATGGCGCTGCTCATGGTGTCGATTGTCGGCGTGATCCCGTTCTTGTTTGCGTGGGGCTTCTACAAGGGAGTCGCAGCGGTTTACACGATCTATATCACTTTCACGATCAGCCAGATTCCTCGTGAATTCGTAGGCTTCAGCGAAGAGCCTGTGTCGACTGTGCTCGGTGCAGTCTTCATTCTGGCCATGGTGCTCTACGCGGCGTGGGTCAAATCGCTGCTGTTTCCGGACCTGGCATTGATCGGCGCAAAGAAGATCAAAGGCCAGTACGTCTTCTCCAACTAACCGTTTCCATCCCGCCATTTTCACTGGCCTGGATCAATATTTCCCTTGGCGATCTCGCCTACCGTAAATGATCCAGGTCTTTGCTGAGGTATGAGCTACAGTGCTTGTCGCGCACCTTGTTGCGCTGGCGAAGTATCCGCGTCGACGTTGAAAACACAGCGATAAAAGCGTCGACGAGGCGTAGTGCAGCAAGGAGCTGTCACAACCTCAACTGAA
>NZ_RAZO01000360.1:0-5208 GCF_004307535.1 Pseudomonas sp. Sample_9 | reverse complement strand
GTCGGCTTCAGCTCCACCTCGCGCGCATGAAACATCAGCGGCTTCAGCGTGCTCGCGTGCTGCTTGAGTTCCGGCGTTGAAGTCAGCTCAGCCAGACGCAAGGCTGACGCGGCCAGCCATTCCCGCGCCCGTGGCGACTTGATTTTCGCCAGGACCTTGCTGCTCAAACGTAGCGATACGCCGGCACCGCCCGCCACGCGCATCAACAGAAAGCTGATGAGCAACTCGGTGCGAACTTCGGCCACCACTTCGGCGAGGTATTGCGGCGGCAGCATCTTCAGCCAACTGGTGAAAGCAGCCAGATGAATGAACAGCAACGGCTCGTCGCTGAGCATCAACAAGGCGTTGGCAATCGCCTCGTTTGAAGCGGCAAGCAGCGCCTCAAGTTCGACTTCGCTCAGGTATTCCAGAAGCTTTGCGCTGTGTTCCTGCAGATCGGCGAGGAGGGCAAACAGTTGCTGGATGTCGTCCCAAACCCCGTTCAAAGCTTTTTCCAGACCGCGCCAATCGGCCCGCTGCAACTGCCCGTAACGATCAAGAAAACCGGCGCTGGAAAACTCCGTCCATTGCGGCTGAAAGCCGGTCCACTCAGCGCGCAGCCAGTTTTCCAGACCGGCGATGACACCTTCATAAGAGGCATACAGTGCGCGGACATGGGCGGTGGAAACGTCTGGAAAGAAAGTGACGCGGTAGCGCTGGCCGCGCATGCAATCGGTCACCTCGAGGATCCCGCTCGGGCCGATGGTGTGGCGCAGTGGTTCGCCGAAGGTCTGTACGCCGTCGACTTCGCTGAGCAGCGGTTCGAGGGTCACGGGGGTGTCGCCGATCGGCACAAAGCGCGCCGCTTCAAACATGTGCACCAAGGTCAACGGACCGCTGGCCGAACACATGACCACCGATGAGCTGACAGGTGCGCGCGAGGTGATGGGCGCGCTCAGTTGCACGTCATTGCCAACCTTGAACACTTGCTCGATGTCCAGCGCCGTCCCGGTCCAGAATTGCTCCGCCCAGGCGTCGTAGTGGTTCAGGCACAGGCGGAACTCATCGATCAGCGCTTCGAAATCTGGCTGCCGGGGATTCAGGGCGGCTACTACCAGCAGTCCGATGCTGTTGTTCAGGGCCAGGAGCCGATCGGGTTGAAACATTCGCAGTCGCTCGCGCATATGAAGAAACAGGAGCGCGGACTTTGCGGGGGATCAAAAAGGAAAGAAGTCGGGGAAGTAGGCAGTGTCTGTAGGAGTTTTCGCTAAATGCGAAAAGGCGTCGATGGCATTGCCCGTTGCTCAATGTCCATCGGCCTCGCTATGCTGCTGAACCCATTAATCAGATCCGCGTTGCGGCACGTTGCCTGTCGCCCGGGATGTCTTTGTTAACGGATCCGATGATGAATGCACCGCTGAAGACGTTCGGCCCGATCAAGGCCGTGATTTTCGATATGGACGGTTTGCTGCTCGATACCGAGGGCATTTACACCGAGGTCACCTCGCTGATTGTCGGGCGCTACGGGAAAACCTTCGACTGGAGCGTCAAACAAAACATCATTGGTCGCGGTGCCAATGACCTGGCCAATTACGTGGTGCAGGCGCTGGAACTACCGATCAGTCCGGAAGAATTCCTGCAGATTCGCGAGCCGCTGATGCGCGAGCGTTTCCCCAAGGCGCAGGCGATGCCGGGGGCCGAAGCGCTGGTGCGTCACCTCAAGGCGCACAACATCCCGATCGCAGTCGGCACCAGTTCGTCGCGCCAGTCGTTCGGGCAGAAAACCACCTTGCACCGTGAGTGGTTTGCGCTGTTCGATTTCATCGTCACGGCGGACGATCCGGAAGTCGGCGCGGCCAAACCGGCGCCGGACATCTTCCTCACCGCTGCCCGGCGCCTGGGCGTTGCACCTAAGGATTGTCTGGTGTTCGAGGACTCGCCGTTTGGCGTCACTGCGGCGAAGGCGGCAGGCATGACCGCAATCGCCATCCCCGACGCAGCGATGGCCGATGAGAAATATGCTCACGCTGACGGCATTATTCGTTCGCTGAAAGCATTTATGCCCAGCGCCTTTGGCCTGCCGACGCTGGAACTGGCTTGACCGTCGACACAAAAACGCCGCCCTTCCTATAAAGAAGGGCGGCGTTTTTTCTTGCCGATCTGTCAGGCGCCGAAACCACCGTCGATGGTCAGGCTGGCGCCAGTGATGTAGCCGGCTTCCGGCCCGGCCAGATAGGCGACGAAGCTGGCGATTTCATCGGCGGTGCCGTAACGACCGACGGCCATCAGCGGAATCAGGCTGTCGGCGAATTCGCCATGGGCCGGGTTCATGTCGGTGTCGACCGGGCCAGGTTGCACGTTGTTGATGGTGATGCCGCGTGGGCCGAGGTCGCGGGCCAGGCCTTTGGTCAGGCCGACCAGTGCCGATTTGCTCATCGCGTACACGCCGCCACCGCCGAAGGGCATGCGGTCGGCGTTGGTGCTGCCGATGTTGATGATCCGCGAGCCTTCGCCCATGTGTTTCGCTGCTTCCTGGGACGCAATGAACACGCTGCGCACGTTGATGGCCAAAGTCTGATCGAAGTCTTCCAGTTTGAAATCTTCCAGCGGCGCGATGGCCAGTACGCCGGCATTGTTGACCAGAATGTCCAGCCGGCCAAACGCTTCGACGGTGGCGCTGACGGCGTGGCGAATCGCGCCGGCATCGGCGCTGTCAGCCTTGATCGCCAGGGCTTTGCCGCCGTTGCCAGTGATGCTGTTCTGCAGTTCTTCGGCTTTGGCGGCGGAGCTGACGTAAGTGAACGCGACGGCGGCGCCTTCAGCGGCCAGACGTTTGACGATGGCCGCGCCGATGCCGCGCGAACCGCCTTGAATCAGAGCGACTTTGCCGCTGAGGTGTTGAGTGGTCATGTTCGATCTCCAAGTGTGCAAGGCGGAATGCCTTGGTGTTGGTGCCGAGTATCGGCGTGGCATCGACAACCGTGTAGACCATGATTGCTATAGTCTGTGTAAACCAGAAGTTTATAGTGCCGATCATGGAAACGTTCAGCAGTATCGAATGCTTTGTGCGCAGTGCCGAAGTCGGCAGCTTTGCCGAAGCGGCGCGACGCTTGAGCCTGACCCCGGCGGCGGTCGGCAAGAGCGTGGCGAAACTGGAGGCGCGGCTTGGCGTGCGGCTGTTCCAGCGTAGTACACGCAGCCTGACCCTGACCGAAGCGGGGCAGCTGTTTTTGAGTGAAGTCAGCGCCAGCCTGACCACCATCCAGAATGCCGTGGCCAATCTGGCCAGTGCCGGTGGGCAACCGGCCGGCACGCTGAAAGTCAGCATGGGCACGGTGTTCGGCCGTCTGTATATCGTGCCGCTGCTCGGTGAGTTTCTGCGGCGTTATCCGGCGATCAACCCGGACTGGCATTTCGATAACCGCCAGGTCGACCTGATCGGGCAGGGCTTCGACGCGGCGATTGGTGGCGGCTTTGAACTGCCACAAGGCGTGGTTGCGCGCAGGCTGACACCGGCGCATCGGGTGTTGGTGGCATCTGAGGACTATCTGCAAAAACATGCGCCGATCAGCCATCCCGATGACCTCAGGCAACACGACGGCATTCTGATTCGCTCACCGCAGACCGGGCGCGTGCGTTCCTGGCAACTGACTCACCGCGATCAGCAACACAGTCCGCTAACGTTGCGGGCGAGGATGACCATGAGTGATTCCGAGGCGGCGTGCGCGACGGCGATGCAAGGTTTGGGCATTGCGCTGGTGAGCATGCCGTTTGCGGTCCCGTATCTTCAAACAGGGACGTTACAGCGAGTGCTGCCGGACTGGTTTGTCGATGACGGCAACATTTCGATCTATTACGCCGAGCACAAATTGTTGCCGGGCAAGACGCGGGCGTTTGTGGACTTTGTGATTGAGCATTTTGCTGAGCAGGGACTGGGGCGGCGGTTTAGTGCTATCTGAGTAGGGCTTGGGACCGAGTCGTTTTCATTCGCGAGCAGGCTCGCTCCCACAGGGAGACGCGGTGCAAATGTGGGAGCGAGCCTGCTCGCGAAAAAGGCAACTCGGTCTATCGAGCAAAGCGCTGCGCCCAGCCAACAATATTCTTCGGCCGTGGCGTGGCATACGTGCGCACCTTCGACGTCGACAACTTCAAGCGCACCAGCGATTCGGCAATTGTCACCGCCGCTGTCACGCCATCCACCACCGGCACGCCGGTGCGCCGACGGATCTGTTCATCCAGCCCGGCCATGCCGCCGCAGCCCAGGCAAATCACCTCGGCCTTGTCATGGGTCACCGCCAGTTCGGCCTGCTGCACGATCGCTTCCAGTGCACGCTGCGGTTCGTGTTCCAGCTCCAGAACCGCCAGACCACTGGCGCGCACCGAGGCGCAGCGATCCCACAGGCCGGACAATTTCAGCCGATCCTCGATCAGCGGCACGGTGCGATCCAGTGTGGTCACCACCGAGTAGGCATGGCCGAGGAACATCGCGGTGCTGGCCGCCGCATCAGTGATATCTACCACCGGCACGTTGAGCAATTCCTGCAAGCCTTCGCGGCCATGTTCGCCGTAGCCGGCCTGAATCACGGCGTCGAAGGGTTGGTCGTAAGCCATCACCCGATCCATAACGGCGATGGCGGCCAGGTAGCTTTCGAAATTGCCTTCAATCGATTCGGCGCCGAAGTACGGGGTCAGGCCGACGATTTCGGTACCGGGTGAAGCGACGGCCTGCGCCGAGCGGGCGATGGCCTCGGTGATGGATTCGGTGGTGTTGACGTTGACCACGAGAATACGCATGGAAAATCCTTATTGCGGGCAGTGGTGCGGCCCGAAAACCGGGCCGCGAAGGGATCAGTGGCTGACGTTATCCACAGCGATGCATTCGCCGCTGACTTCGGCGTAATGCGTCTGGCGTTTGGCGATGATCAGGTAAAGCATGCCGGCGATACCGGCACCGATCAGCCAGGAGAACGGCGAAACACTGTGGAAACCAGGTACCAGGGCCAGGACGATGGCGATCAGCGCTGCAGGAATAAACGCCGCCACCGCGCGGAAATTGATGCCACGGCTGTAGTAATAAGCGCCGTTGGGGTCTTCGCTGTAGAGCTGCGGCACGTTGATCCGGCCTTTGCGGATCAGCCAGTAGTCGACCATGATCACCCCGTACAGCGGGCCGAGCAGGGCGCCGAGGCCCGACAGGAAATACACGATCACCAGCGGGCTGTTGTAGAG
>NZ_RAZO01000364.1:0-5225 GCF_004307535.1 Pseudomonas sp. Sample_9 | reverse complement strand
GTGACCGCTCGGTTCGTAGCCGAGTACTCTATCCAGCTGAGCTACGAGTGCATTTGTTGCCGCGCATTATAGGCCGTCTAATCTCTATGTCAAACACTTTTTCTAGTAATTTCAAGAACTTACAGAAGAAGCCAGATTACGACGTACTAAGCAAATAATGGCGGAGAACGGGGGATTCGAACCCCCGACACCCTTTTGAGGTGTACTCCCTTAGCAGGGGAGCGCCTTCGGCCACTCGGCCAGCTCTCCGCAACACGGGGCGTATATTAACCAGCTTCTTCCCCGTTTGCAAACATAAAAATCGATAAAAATTAATGGCTTGGTTCTTCGTCCTTCTCTTTCTTTATACGCAGGTAAATTTCCTCACGGTGCACCGCAACCTCTTTCGGAGCGTTGACGCCGATGCGCACCTGGTTTCCTTTGACGCCGAGCACGGTCACGGTGATTTCGCCGTCACCGATAATCAGGCTTTCCGCGCACCGACGAGTCAGAATCAGCATACCTTTCTCCTTACGCCATTCATTTCAGGGACAACAGTCTGCAAAAAAAAGGCACCCGACCTACAACCGCAGCGATCGTAGCCCTACATGCCTGAGTATTGACCAGCGCGAGCAAAAGAACAGTTCCGGGGCTCGCGCCATTCAAAAATAAAGGGCGCGGTCAGACCGCGCCCTTCACAGAAGCGGATTACTCGCCCTGACGGGCCGGAGCATCCAGTTCGAAAGCCGTGTGCAGCGCGCGCACGGCCAGTTCCAGGTATTTCTCTTCGATCACTACGGACACCTTGATTTCCGAAGTCGAGATCATCTGGATGTTGATGCTTTCTTTCGCCAGGGACTCGAACATGCGGCTGGCCACGCCTGCGTGGGAACGCATGCCGACGCCGACGATCGAGACCTTGGCGATCTTGGTGTCGCCAACGACTTCACGGGCACCGATCTCGCGAGCGGTGTTTTCCAGCACGGTCTGTGCGGCCTGGTAGTCGTTGCGGTGCACGGTGAAGGTGAAGTCGGTGGTGTTATCGTGCGCGACGTTCTGCACGATCATGTCGACTTCGATGTTCGCGGCACTGATCGGGCCGAGAATCTTGAACGCCACGCCCGGGGTGTCTGGCACGCCACGGATGGTCAGCTTGGCTTCATCGCGGTTGAAAGCGATGCCGGAAATGATCGGCTGTTCCATGGTTTCCTCTTCATCAATAGTAATGAGGGTGCCCGGACCCTCCTTGAAGCTGTGCAGTACGCGCAGCGGAACGTTGTACTTGCCGGCGAATTCCACCGCACGGATCTGCAGCACCTTGGAGCCGAGGCTGGCCATTTCCAGCATCTCTTCGAAGGTGATCTTGTCCAGACGCTGAGCGACCGGCACCACACGCGGGTCGGTGGTGTAGACACCGTCGACGTCGGTGTAGATCTGGCATTCATCCGCCTTCAACGCTGCAGCCAGTGCCACACCAGTGGTATCGGAACCGCCGCGACCGAGGGTGGTGATGTTGCCGTGCTCGTCGACACCCTGGAAACCGGCGACAACTACCACGCGGCCGGCCTTCAGATCACCGCGAATCTTCTGGTCATCAATCTGCAAGATACGCGCTTTATTGTGCGCACTGTCAGTCAGGATCCGCACCTGATTACCGGTGTACGACACCGCCGGCACACCGCGCTTGATCAGCGCCATGGCCAACAGGGCAATCGTCACCTGCTCACCGGTGGACACGATCACGTCCAGCTCGCGCGGAACCGGTTGCGCCTCGCCACTGATTTGCTTGGCCAGATCGATCAGACGGTTGGTTTCGCCGCTCATTGCAGACAGCACAACCACCAGGTCATCGCCGGCATCGCGGAATTTCTTAACCTTGTCGGCGACCTGCTCGATTCTCTCGACAGTGCCGACCGAGGTGCCTCCAAATTTCTGTACGATCAAAGCCATTTCAAAGCCGCCTCTGCCCATGAAGGGCGCCCAATAATCTTTCGAACAGTCGCCAGGCCCGCCACTAGACTGCGAGCCCGGCGAGCCGTCTTATAAAGCCTGCTCGACGAATGGAACGGTCAGCGCCAGTGCGCCATCCAGCGCAGCGGCATCGACACCGCCGCCCTGCGCCATGTCCGGACGACCACCGCCCTTCCCGCCCACTGCCGCAGCAGCCTGTTTCATCAAATCACCGGCTTTGAGTTGGCCAGTCAGGTCCTTGGTTACACCTGCAACCAGTACGACCTTTTCCTCATGGACACCGCCGAGCAGGATCACTGCGCGGCCGAGTTTGTTTTTCAGCTGATCGACCAGCGCCAGCAGCGCCTTGCCATCCTGACCGTCCAGACGGGCGGCCAGCACCTTCACGTCCTTGACGTCCATTGCCGAGGCCGACAGATCGTCGCCCGCCGCGCTGGCTGCCTTGGCCTGCAACTGCTCGAGTTGTTTCTCCAGCAGACGGTTGCGCTCCAGTACCGCCGAGAGCTTGTCGATCAGGTTGTCGCGGCTGCCCTTGACCAGGCTGGCCGCTTCCTTGAGTTGTTCTTCCGCCGCGTTCAAGTAGGCCAGCGCCGCAGCACCGGTGACTGCCTCGATACGACGCACGCCCGATGCCACACCGCCTTCGCTGATGATTTTCAGCAGGCCGATGTCGCCGGTACGGTTGGCGTGGATACCGCCACACAGTTCAACTGAGAAGTCGCCCATGCTCAGCACGCGCACGCTGTCGCCGTACTTCTCGCCGAACAGCGCCATGGCGCCTTTGTTCTTCGCGGTTTCGATGTCGGTTTCTTCGGTTTCAACGGCGGAGTTCTTGCGAATCTCGGCGTTGACGATGTCTTCCAGCTGCTTGATCTGCTCAGGCTTGATCGCTTCGAAGTGGCTGAAGTCGAAACGCAGGCGCTGACTGTCGACCAGGGAACCTTTCTGCTGCACATGCTCACCGAGCACCTGACGCAGCGCGGCGTGCAGCAAGTGAGTGGCCGAGTGGTTCAGCGCGGTGGCGTGACGCACTTCGGCGTCGACGTGGGTTTCCACCGGCGCGCCGATGGTCAGGCTGCCCGCGGCCAGCACACCGTGGTGCAGGAATGCGCCGCCGGTCTTGGTGGTGTCGCGCACGTCGAAGCGGCTGCTGCCGGCCTGAATGAAACCGCAGTCGCCGATCTGGCCACCGGATTCGGCGTAGAACGGCGTCTGGTTGAGCACGATCACGCCTTCCTGACCTTCGCTCAGCACGTCGACCGACTGGCCATCCTTATAGATGGCAACGATTTTCGCCGAGCCGCTGGTGGCGGCGTAACCGGTGAACTCGGTGGCCACGTCGACCTTGACCAGGGTGTTGTAGTCCAGACCGAACGAGCTGGCCGAACGCGCGCGAACACGCTGCGCTTCCATCTCGCGCTCGAAACCGGTTTCGTCGACGGTCAGGCCGCGCTCGCGGGCGATGTCGGCGGTCAGGTCCATCGGGAAACCGTAGGTGTCGTAGAGTTTGAACACCACGTCGCCTGGCACCACGGTGCCTTTGAGCTCGGCCAGATCCTGCTCGAGGATTTTCAGGCCGTGCTCCAGGGTCTTGGAGAACTGCTCTTCTTCAGCCTTGAGCACGCGCTCGATGTTGCTTTGCTGCTTCTGCAGTTCCGGGAAGGCTTCGCCCATCTCGGCGACCAGCGCCGCGACGATCTTGTAGAAGAAGCTGCCGGTAGCGCCGAGCTTGTTGCCGTGACGGCAGGCGCGACGGATGATCCGGCGCAGCACGTAACCGCGACCTTCGTTGGAAGGCAGCACGCCATCGGCAATCAGGAAACCGCAGGAACGAATGTGGTCGGAGACGACTTTGAGCGACGACTGATCGCCGTTTTCGCAGCCGATCGCTTCAGCCGAAGCCTTGAGCAGGTTCTTGAACAGGTCGATGTCGTAGTTGGAGTTGACGTGCTGCATCACCGCACTGATCCGCTCCAGGCCCATGCCGGTGTCCACCGACGGCGCTGGCAACGGATGCAACACGCCGTCGGCGGTGCGGTTGAACTGCATGAACACGTTGTTCCAGATTTCGATGTAGCGGTCGCCATCTTCTTCCGGCGAGCCCGGCGGGCCGCCCCAGATGTGCTCGCCGTGGTCGTAGAAAATCTCGGTGCACGGGCCGCACGGGCCGGTATCGCCCATGGTCCAGAAGTTGTCGGAAGCGTACGGCGCGCCCTTGTTGTCGCCGATGCGGATCATGCGCTCGGCGGGCACACCGATTTTCTGTGTCCAGATGTCATACGCTTCGTCGTCGGTGGCGTAGACAGTGACCCAGAGCTTTTCCTTCGGCAGCTTGAGCACGCCGGTGAGGAAGGTCCAGGCGAAGGTGATCGCGTCGTGCTTGAAGTAGTCGCCGAAGCTGAAGTTACCGAGCATTTCGAAGAACGTGTGGTGACGCGCGGTATAACCGACGTTTTCCAGGTCACTGTTCTTGCCGCCGGCGCGCACGCATTTCTGGCTGCTGGTGGCACGGGTGTACGCACGTTTTTCCTGGCCCAGGAAGCAGTCCTTGAACTGGTTCATCCCCGCGTTGGTGAACAGCAGGGTTGGGTCGTTGCCCGGAATCAAAGAGCTGGAGGCTACACGGGTGTGGCCTTGCTCTTCGAAGAAGCGAAGGAAGGCTTCACGGATTTCTGCGCTTTTCATTAGGTTCTTCCACGGAGGCTGCGGCCAAAGGCCTGTTCGAAACGTCATGAGACGAAGCGACGGCAAAGGGCCGCATTATATCGGCCCTGCGCGCGGGGTACAGCGTGTTTATACGATAGAAACGGTCAATTGGACGGCTGACGCTGTCACTTGCGTGAAAACTCGACGAATGTCGCGATCACTTGTTCGATTTGCGCGCGGCTGACGTCCATGTGCGTGACCATGCGCAAGCGCGCGGCGGCGCTGAGCCTGATTCCGCGTTCGCCGGCAAAGTCCTTGAGTGCTGCGGCCTTGTCGCCCATTTGCACATACACCATGTTGGTTTGCACGGGTTCGACGACGAAACCGGCCTCACGCAGACCCTCGGCGAGCAACTGGGCGTTGGCGTGGTCGTCGGCCAGCCGTTCGACGTGATGATCCAGCGCGTACAAGCCAGCCGCCGCCAGCAACCCGGCCTGACGCATGCCGCCGCCGACCATTTTGCGCAAACGCCGCGCCTTGCCGATCAGTTGCTCGGAGCCGCACAGCACCGAGCCGACCGGCGCGCCGAGGCCTTTGGACAGGCACACCGACACCGAATCGAAATGCTG
>NZ_RAZO01000294.1:0-5254 GCF_004307535.1 Pseudomonas sp. Sample_9 | reverse complement strand
TGCTCGCGAAGGCGGCCTGACAGCCGACCTGGTTGTTACTGAATTCACTCGATCAAAACTGTAGGAGTGAGCCTGCTCGCGATGAGGCCCTCGCCGACAACCATAATCCCAATCCAGGCTTCTGCTGGAAAATCTACGCAAAACCGACAGCCAATCCCACCCAATCACCCCAATCCACTGGCGCTAACAAAGTGCTCAGCTATAAAGAATGAGTGGTCAGGTCTTCCGCGGCCGGTTGGGTTGCGGGAGTTTGTCTCTCTTCACCGCGGGTCGTCCTATGAATAATCCTGGGAAACGCGTATTGCCGTTGGCTTTTCTTGCTGTGCTGTTGGCCGGTTGTTCCAGTCCTCCACCGCCTGCGCCTGTCGCGCCGCCGCCTCCGCCGGAACGTCGGTGTGAGGTGCTGGAGAATACTGAGGTTGCCGGGGATATGTATGTCGATGGGCAGGTAACGCGCCACATCACCACTACCCGTTGCATAACCCAATAAGATTCGCGATTCCTCGATTGCACGAGGCCAGGAACCCAGCAGTTACCCTGTGGGAGCGAGCCTGCTCGCGAAAGCGTGGTGTCAGTCAAAACATAGCTGACTGACACAACGCTTTCGCGAGCAGGCTCGCTCCCACACGGGACAGATATCAGGACAGGAATCCGCCATCCACATTCAGCGCCACGCCGGTGGTGTAGCTCGACGCATCGCTGGCCAGGTATAACACTGCGCCGGCCATTTCACTCGGGTCGGCCACGCGTTTGAGCGGGATCTGGGTCAGTGCCTGTTTCAGAATCGCATCGTTCTTGACCAGGGCCGAGGCGAATTTGGTGTCGGTCAGTCCCGGGAGCAGGGCGTTGCAGCGGATGCCGAATTGCGCGCATTCCTTGGCGAAGACTTTGGTCATGTTGATGACCGCCGCTTTGGTCACCGAATAGATGCCCTGGAAGATGCCCGGGGAGATGCCGTTGATCGAGGCGACGTTGATGATGCTGCCGCCACCGTTTTCGCGCATCAGCTTGCCGGCTTCGACCGACATGAAGAAGTAGCCGCGAATGTTCACATCGATGGTCTTCTGGAACGCACCGAGATCGGTGTCGAGCACGTTGCAGAATTGCGGGTTGGTTGCGGCGTTGTTGACGAGGATGTCGAGGCGGCCGAATTGTTCCTTGATCCCGGCGAAGACCTGGCTGATCTGCTCCATCTCACCGATGTGGCAGGCCACGGCTGTTGCCTTGCCGCCGGCGGCGATGATGGCGTCGGCGACGTGTTGGCAGCCTTCGAGCTTGCGGCTCGAGACGATCACGTGGGCGCCTTGCTGGGCCAGCAGTTTGGCGATGGCTTCACCGATGCCACGGCTGGCGCCGGAGACGAAAGCGATTTTGCCGTCGAGGTCGAACAACTGAGTCTTGGACATGGGTTTCCCTTGTTGGAAGTCTTGTTATAGGCCTGGGTCAGAGGCTGGATTTCTGGATGACCTGCAGGCTCATCTGCTCCAGCAGTTTGTTCATGTGAATGAACTGCGCGAAGCGTTTGTCCTGGGTCTGGCCGTGGTAGAAGCGGTAGTAGATCTGCTGCACGATGCCGGCCAGGCGGAACAGGCCGTAGGTGTAGTAGAAGTCGAAATTGTCGATGCGGATGCCCGAGCGCTCGGCGTAGTAGTCGACGAATTCGCGGCGCGTCAGCATGCCCGGTGCGTGGCTTGGCTGGCGGCGCATCAGTTGCACCGGTGCCGGGTCGCCGGCTTCGATCCAGTAGGCGAGGGTGTTGCCCAGGTCCATCAGCGGGTCGCCGAGGGTCGTCAGTTCCCAGTCGAGCACGCCGATGATCTGCATCGGATTGGCCGGGTCGAGGATGACGTTGTCGAAGCGGTAGTCGTTGTGGACGATGCTCGACGTCGGGTGGTCGGCCGGCATCTTGTCGTTGAGCCAGGCTTTGACTGCTTCCCAGTGCGGCGCGTCCGGGGTCAGGGCTTTTTCGTAGCGCTCGCTCCAGCCCTTGATCTGCCGCGCGACGTAGCCTTCGGGTTTGCCCAAGTCGCCGAGGCCGCAGGCGTTGTAATCAACCCGATGCAGTTCGACGAAGCGGTCGATGAAGCTTTTGCACAGCGCTTCGGTTTTCGCCGAATCAAGGCCCAGTTCCGACGGCAGTTCGGCGCGCAGGATGATGCCCTTGACCCGTTCCATCACATAGAACTCGGCGCCGATGACGGCCTCGTCAGTGCAATGCACGTAGGCCTTCGGGCAATACGGAAAGCCGTCGCGCAGTTGGTTGAGAATGCGGAACTCACGGCCCATGTCGTGGGCGGATTTGGCCTTGTGGCCGAACGGCGGACGGCGCAGAACGAATTCTTGCTCGGGGTATTCCAGCAGGTAGGTCAGGTTCGACGCGCCGCCAGGAAACTGGCTGATCTGCGGCGTGCCGGTCAGGCCGGGAATGTGCGCCTTGAGGTACGGATCGATCAGGCTGGCATCGAGTTCTTCGCCCGCGCGGATCCGGGTGGACTGGTCAGTAAGCGCCATGCTTATCCCTTCTGCTTATTTTGGAGGCCAGACATCATTGGCTAATCTAATGGCGCGCTCGGATGCTCACAAGCGCGGGTCGGTCTTATAGGTTAGCGTGTTGCTGGATAATCAACTTTGAGAATGGGCCAAAGATCGGCGCGGTTCGACGATGCCAGGCGCGTTAATGCACGCGCTGGTTGTTCAACCTGGGCGGCAGGGCGACGGGAGTCAGCACTGGTTGTCCGGAGAAAAACGCCATCAGGTTTTTGCCCACCAGCTCAACCGTGCCTTGCGTGGCTTCGGGGGAGAGGCCGGCGACGTGGGGAGTCAGCACAACGTTGCTGAGGCTTTTCAGGGCATCGGGCACTTCCGGTTCGTGATCGAACACATCCAGCGCGGCACCGGCGATACGACGTTGTTCAAGTGCGGTGATCAGATCCGCCGTAGCGATGACGCTGGCCCGGGCGATGTTGACGATAAAGCCATTCGGTCCGAGCGCATCGAGCACCGCTCGCGTCACCAGGTTGTGCGTGCCGATCCCACCGGGCGTGGCGACCACTAGAAAATCCGAGGCTCGCGCCAGATCGGTCGGTGTCGAGCAGAACGCATAGGAAACGTCGCTGCGCACCTGGCGGTTGTGGTAGCTGATCTGCATGTCGAAACCCAGCTCCGCACGCTTGGCAATCGCCATGCCCACGGCGCCCAGCCCGAGGATGCCCAGACGCTTGCCGGCCAGCGACGGCCGCATGATTTTCGGCCATTCACCGCGGCGTACCGCAGCATCGCAGCGTGGGATATCGCGGACCAATGCCAGCAGCAGTGCCATCGCATGATCGGCCACCGACGAGGCGTTGACCCCGGCACCATTGGTGACAGTGATGCCACGGTCACTGGCTGCTTGCAGATCGACCTGTTCATAGCCCGCACCAATCACCGTGATGATTTTCAAAGCGGGCAGGGCGCTGATCTCGTCGGCGGTGAGGCCCAGCGGCCCGCGAGTAAGCACGGCGTCGATGCGGCTGCCATGGGTAACGATGGCTTGTGCACGTTCGGCTGGCGTTGGTGCAAGGATCAGGTGGAATCCCTGGTGTTCGAGAATCGGCAAATAATCATTGATCGTTTCAACCAGTACCAGAACGGTTGCGGGCATTGCGCGGCTCCTGTGATTGGCGGCGGGTGGGTCGCGAAAGTCGACTCAGAGTGCTGAATCCGCAGCGGCTTGGCAATCGTTGCATTCAAGCAGTGGTGCTTTGATTCTGGACGGGTTCGTGGAACAAGCAAGTACGCAGGCATGGCGCACGACCCATCAGCTGACGTATTGCGCAACACCATTACCGAACGACCAGTTCTCTTTCTTTACCTCCAGCAGATTGATGAACACATCCTCCAGGCGAATACCCAGTTGCGCATGCAGGCTCTCGGCAATGGTTTTGAACAGCAATTGTTTCTTTTCCACGCTGCGCCCTTCGCTGATGGTGATCTGGATGAACACCACGCCGTCGCTGCGCTGGATGCCGAGGTATTGCGGGTCATAAACGAAATGCTGGGCGTCATGTTCGTTGAGAATCTGGAAGTTGTCGTGCTCGGGCACATCGATACAGCTGCGCAGGGCGGCGTAGATCTGTTCGCCGATGCGCCTGGCAAAAGTGGGGTCGGGATTTTGCTGGATGTCGACGCGGACCAGTGGCATGGGGGCTCCTTGGGTTATGGCTTCTCACACGCTAGATCAAGGGCAGGGTTCTGGCAGGTAATTGGTCTGGAATATCGCAAATTCCGTGTATGAGGCGGCTTACGTGACTCGCGGATTTTGCCTACGGGAATGGCAGATGCGTCTGCTGGTCAGCACCCGTATGGATGCGAAATCATCACGCCTCAGAGCAGCTTGCGCGATAGCTGCCACCAGCCAGGGAAGGCGAATGCTTCAAAACGACCGGGAAAACCTCGAACTGGACAAGCTGATGAATGAAATACGCAAGCTTGTGGCCGAGAGGAAAAAACTTGTGGCGGAAGAAAAAAAGATGAAATGGGAAACCTATTTCTACCCGGTTGCGGTAGTGGCCGGAATGTTGACCGCGACAGCGGCCTTGATCGGCCTTTCGCTCAAGTTATGAATGTGCGCGTTTCGCTCTATCCAACCCGTTACCCGCGAAAAAGGAAATCACCATGAGTACGTTCGACCGCCAAGCCATGATTGACCGTTCCGATCGAGAGCACGACGAGTACGTAGAAAGGTTACGCCTCAAGCAGCGAGGCGACATCGTTCCGATCCTCGCATTGCTGAGTCTTGCCTTGCTTTGCATGTCGTTTGGCTTTCTGGTCGCTCGATTGATCTGATCGTTCCGGCTGCGCACGGTGCCGGAAAAACTGCCAGAAAACGACATGCAGCGTAGCTGGAAACGGCAAAAAGCATTCCGAAAACGACTCACCATCGGTCTGCTCCGCATAACCATTCCTCAGCTAAGTCTTTGCTTGCATTGATTTATCACGGAGAATCGCGCCCCTGTTTCGGCCGGAGCATGTCTGTCGGTTTTTTCCGACGCGTCCTGACCGAGTGGCAAGTGACCGGAAAGCGGAGATCCGACCGGATGAATGATCAGGCCAATAGCCTCGAAAAGCGCTTCGACGCAGCAGCACCCGCTGAACTTTCGAGCTGGAATCGCCAGGACACCACCTGGATGCTGGGACTGTTTGGGACGGCCATTGGCGCCGGCACCCTGTTTTTGCCGATCAACGCAGGATTGGGTGGCTTCTGGCCGCTGGT
>NZ_RAZO01000233.1:0-5265 GCF_004307535.1 Pseudomonas sp. Sample_9 | reverse complement strand
ACCGCGCTGAATGGTTTTGGGGCTGCTTCGCAACCCAGCGGGGATAAATCCCCTCACCACAGTAAGGCCGGACCATAAACAATCTGGAATGAATCCCCTGTGGCGAGGGGATTTATCCCCGTCCGGCTGCGCAGCAGTCGTGAATCCGGCTTGTCAGATCTGACTGAATCACCGCGCTGAATGGTCTTGGGGCCGCTTCGCAACCCAGCGGGGATAAATCCCTGTGGCGAGGGGATTTATCCCCGTCCGGCTGCGCAGCAGTCGTAAATCCTGCTTGCCAGATCTGACTGAATCACCGCGCTGAATGGTTTCGGGGCTGCTTCGCAACCCAGCGGGGATAAATCCCCTCACCACAGTAATATTCCAGGCGACTATTGGATCAGCCGCGCCAAGCCATCCAGCAAGCGCTGCAACGCGCCCTGATTGCGGCGCATCACCGCCAGCCCGGCCTCGGCCATGCGCTGCGCATCACGCGGCAGTTCGAACAAGCGCTGCACCTCGACTGCGAGGCCTTCGGCATCATCCACTTCGGCCAACGCCCCGGCTTCGCGCAATTGCGCGGCGATATCGAGGAAGTTGAACAGGTGTGGGCCGCTGAGTACCGGTTTCGCCAGCGCGGCGGGTTCAAGCAGGTTGTGCCCGCCATTCGGCACCAGACTGCCGCCGACAAATGCGCTGTCGGCCAGGGCATAGAGAAACAGCAGTTCGCCCATGGTGTCGCCGAGCAGCACGCGCGTCTGCGCATCGACATTGGCCCCGGTCGAGCGACGTACCGTGGCGAAACCTTCGCGCTGGCACAGCTCGAACACCGAATTGAAGCGCTCGGGATGACGCGGTACCAGAATCAGCAACGCATCGGGATGGCTGGCAAGCAATCGACGATGGGCGTCAAGCACCACTTCGTCTTCGCCTTCGTGAGTGCTCGCGGCGATCCACACGGGTCGATCCTGTGCCTGCCACTGGCTACGCAATTCGGTAGCACGCTGCAGCAATTGCGGGTCGATGGTCAGGTCGAACTTGATCGAGCCGGTGACTTCAACCGTCTCCGGGCGCGCGCCGAGATCGCGGAAGCGCTGGGCCTCGGCTTCGGTCTGCACAGCGAACAGGCTCATCTCAGCCAGCATCGGCGCGGTCAATTTACTGAAGCGACCATAACCGCGTGCCGAGCGCTCGGACAGTCGCCCATTGGCCAAGGCCACCGGAATTCCGCGCTTGGCACATTGATGAATATGGTTGGGCCACAGCTCGGTTTCCATGATCACCGCAAGTTTCGGCTGCACGCGATCAAGAAAACGCGCCGCCGCACACGGCAAGTCGTACGGCAAATAACAGTGCTGCATGCGCGGCTCGTTGGCGAACAGTGCCTGAATCCGCTCCGAACCGGTCGGGGTCATGCAGGTCACGGTGATCGGCAGCGCCGGATAGCGTTCCAGCAGCGCGCGGATCATCGGCGCGGCGGCAATGCTTTCGCCCACCGATACCGCGTGCACCCAAATGCCGCCGGGCTGCAAGGTCGGCATGCCAAGAGTAAAGCGCTCGCCAATGCGCTTGGCATACGCCGGCGCCTTGCGCGCGCGCAGCCACAGCCGAATCGCCACCAATGGCAGCCCCAGGTAAAACAGCGCGGTGTAGAGAGTTCTATTCATGGCGGCGGAGTTTATCGGCTTTTGTCGCCGATCGCCCGCAAGTGCACGGCAAAACGTTCCGCCAGCCAGCGCGCGGCCGGGCCGAGCGGTTCGTCGCGGCGCCAGACCAGTTCCACCACCAGCGCTGGCGGCGTCCATTCGCTGTCGAGCTCAATCATCTGGCCTTGATACGCCGAGTACTGCACAACGTGGCGCGGCAACCACGCCCAGCCGAGATCGCGCACCAGCCATTCGGACATCACGTAAAAGCTGTCGGCGCGCCACACCTGCGGGCTGGCCGGCTCGTTGCCGGGATAGACGCTGGTCTGCGTCGACATCAGCAGTTGCCGGTGCTGCGCCAGTTGCTCGCACGTCACGTAAGCCTGCTGCGCCAGCGGATGATTGACGCCGCAGACCGTGAGCATTTCGACGCGGCCAAGCACGCGGCGCTCAAGGGCTTCGGGGATTTCATCGTGATAGAACAGCAGGCCGAGATCAGCGCGACGCTCGACCAGTTTGCGCGCGACTTCGCCTTGGGCGGCGCTGGTCAGTTGCACTTCCAGGCTGGGAAACTGCTCGGCCAGTTCGCCGAAACTTTCCACCAGCGCCTGATACGGCATCGCCTCGTCCTGAGCCACCCGCAACTGCGCCTCCTGGCCACGTAGCATGGCCATGGCGCGACCATTGAGGCGCTCGCACTGGCGCAACACTTCCCGCGCTTCTTCCAGCAACGCCGCGCCAGCCTCGGTGAGCATCGGCTGCCGACCGCTGCTGCGCTCGAACAGGCTCACGCCCAAATCCTCCTCGAGCATCGCAACAGCGCTGCTGATCGCCGATTGCGCCTTGCGTTGTCGGCGCGCCACAGCGGAAAACGATCGCTGTTCTGCAACGTCGACAAATACCCGCAGCTGCTCGAGATTCCATTGCATGCTTGCTACAACCCATCTTCAGAACAGATAGGTAATGACTTTACCCCATCTGAGCAGTCCCTAGAATGTCACCTCAGCAAGCAACGATTTATTTGAGGATCGAAACCATGAACGCCTACGTCTATCTGGCCATCGCCATCTGCGCCGAAGTGATCGCCACCGTTTCGATGAAAGCGGTCAAGGGCTTCAGCACGCCGCTGCCGCTGATTCTGGTGATTGTCGGCTATGGGATCGCATTCTGGATGCTGACGCTGGTGGTGCGCACCGTACCGGTGGGCGTTGCCTACGCGGTCTGGGCGGGGATGGGCATTGTCATGGTCAGCGTCGCCGCTCTGTTCATTTACGGGCAGAAGCTCGACGTACCGGCGATGCTGGGGATGGCGTTGATCGTGCTGGGGGTCGTCGTGATTCAGCTGTTTTCGAAAACCGCCGGGCATTAAAAAGCAGCAGCAAGCTTCAAGCGGCAAGCCGCAAGCATTGCTGATTTGCTGGTCCGGGTTGCAGCTTGCAGCTTGAAGCTTGAAACTTGCGGCTTCTTCAAGCTCCGAGGTCGCTGCATGCCATCCGTTATTTCCACCGACGTTCTGATTGTCGGCGCTGGTGTCGCCGGCCTCTGGCTGAATGCGCGCCTGCGCGGTCAGGGTTTTTCGACCGTGCTGGTGGAAAGCGCCAGCCTCGGTGGCGGGCAGAGCGTGAAGTCCCAGGGCATCATCCATGGCGGCGCCAAGTACGCGCTGCACGGCGCGCTGACTGGCGCCTCGGAAGCCATCGCCGATATGCCGCGACGCTGGCGCGAGGCGCTGGCCGGCAATGGCGAGCTGGATCTGTCTGGCGTACGCCTGCTGTCCGAAGCGCATTACCTGTGGTCGCCGGGCACGCTGGCCGGCAACCTGACCAGTTTCTTCGCCAGCAAAGCCGTGCGTGGCCGGGTCGATCAGGTCAAGGGCGATGAACTGCCGCCGGCCCTGCAAGACAAGCGCTTCAAGGGCAAGGTCTATCGCCTCGCCGAACTGGTGGTCGACGTGCCGAGCCTGATCCAGCGTCTGGCCGAGCTGGCCGGCGACGGTCTGCTCGCCGGTCAGGTCATCGAGCCGCTGCTGGAAGCCGGTGTGCTGGTCGGCCTGAAAGTCGATGGGCGTGAGATCCGCGCCCAGCGCATCGTCCTCAGTGCTGGCGCCGGCACGGCCGAACTGCTCGAAGCGTTGGGCCTCAGTCGCCCGGCCATGCAGCGCCGACCACTGCACATGATCCTCGCCAAAGGTCCCGGTTTGAAACCGCTGTACGCGCACTGCCTGGGCGGCGGCACCAAGCCGCGCATCACCGTGACCACGCACCCGGCGGCTGATGGCCAGTGGGTCTGGTACATGGGCGGCGACATCGCCGAAAGCGAAGGCGTGGCCCGCGATCCGGCGGAACAGATCGCCACCGCGCAAAAGGAAATCGCCCAGTTGCTGCCGTGGATCGACCTCAGCACCACGCAATGGGCGACCCTGCGCGTCGACCGCGCCGAGCCGCTGCAGACCGGCCTGACCCGCCCGGACAACGCGTTCCTCGCCGAGGAAGGTCGCTTGCTCGTCGGCTGGCCGACCAAACTGGCACTGGCGCCGGACTTCGCCGACCGCGTCATCGCTTCGTTGCAACACGACGGCATCCAGCCGCAGGCGACTGAACCGCTGCCGCCGCTGCCGAAACCACCGCTCGGTGTACCCGCGTGGGAGCAACTGCTGCCATGACCATCGCCACCCTGCACGAACTGCATCGCCCGCTGGGCAGCACCGGTCTGTCGGTGTCGCCGCTGGGTCTGGGCACGGTCAAACTCGGCCGCGACCAAGGGGTGAAATACCCCAACGGCTTTCAGATCCCCGGCGATGACGAGGCGCGCATGCTGCTGCGCCAGGCGCGGGATCTGGGCATCAACCTGATCGACACCGCACCGGCCTATGGTCGCAGTGAAGAACGCCTCGGCCCGCTGCTACGCGGCCAGCGACAGGATTGGGTGATTGTCAGCAAGGTCGGCGAAGAGTTTGCCGATGGCCTGTCGCACCACGACTTCAGCGCTGCGCACACGCGAATGTCGGTCGAGCGCAGCCTGCAACGTCTGGAAACGGATTTCATCGATCTGGTCCTCGTGCACTCGGACGGCAACGACATGGCCATCCTTGAGCACGAAGAGGTCTACGCCACCCTCGCGGCGCTGAAGACCGAGGGCAAGATTCGCGGCTTCGGTTTTTCCGGGAAAACCGTCGAAGGTGGGCTGAAAGCGCTGGAGCAAGGCGACTGCGCGATGGTCACCTACAATCTGAACGAACAAAACGAAAAGGCGGTCATTGACTATGCTGCTGCCCACGGCAAAGCGATTCTGGTGAAAAAAGCCTTGGCCAGCGGTCATGTCTGTCTGAGTCCGGGAGTCGATCCGGTGCGCGCCAGCTTCGAGTTGCTGTTCACTCATCCCGGCGTCGCCAGTGCTATTGTCGGCACAATCAATCCGCTGCACCTCGCCCATAACGTAGCGACCGTTGCCCAGGTCCTGCGTAGTCACTGACGCCGCCCCGCGGCCTTAAGCCAGGAGCCGATATGCCGCGCACGCTCATCCGCAAGAACCCGAGCAACTTCAAGACGCTGCCGCTGTTCGTCGATGCCACACCCGAAGGCCTGAGCTATCAGAGCGTCGGCATGCCGCTGAACTTCGCCCAGACCCTGCAACGGCGCAA
>NZ_RAZO01000414.1:0-5294 GCF_004307535.1 Pseudomonas sp. Sample_9 | reverse complement strand
GGCAGGCGCGCCTGGTTTTTCACTTCGGTCGTGGCAATCGCATCAGCCGGCAGCACCACGCGCTGTTTGCTCAGCAACTGGCCCATGTTCGCCAGCACGCGGTACATCGAGTATTCCTCGGTGTAGCGGATTTCGGTGTAGCGGCGGTTGGCGTTGTACAGCTCGTTTTCGCTGTCGAGCAGGTCGAGCAGGGTGCGTTGGCCGAGGCCGAACTGATCCTGATAAGCAGCGCGCACGCGTTTGGTGGTTTCGGCGTATTCGCGGGCGGTCGGTGTCTGCTTCTTGGCGTTTTCCATGGCGTTCCAGGCCAGGCGAATGTTCTCGTTGAGCTGACGCAGGGCGTTATTGCGGATGTCCATCGCCTGGTTGATGTCGTGGGCATTCGCCGCCAGACGTGCCTTGTCGCTGCCGCCACGGAACAGGTTGTAGTTCATCACCACACCGACACGCCATTCGTTGTCGTGGCCTTCGTCGCCCTGCACGTTGTTGTTGGCGCCGACTGCGGCTTCCGCATCGAAGCGCGGGTAGAACGGCGACTTGGCCACTTCGTACTGGCTCTCGGCGGACTGCACGTCAGCCTGGGCCGATTTCAGGTACGGGTTGTTGTCGACCATGCTCTGCTGCGCTTCACGCAGGTCCGGCGGCAGTTCACCGCGAGTCGAGGCCGGGGTTTCCAGTTCGTCGGGCATGCGTCCGACCACGCTGTAGAAATTCGATTCGGCGTCGGCCAGATCGACTTCGGCGGTGTCGAGGTTGTTCTGCGCCAGTGCACGACGGGCAACCGATTGATCGGAGTCGGCGGTGCTGCCGATGCCGCGCTCGGTGCGCAGGCCGATCTGATCGTTGACGCGCAAGTGCGCCTGCAGGTTGTTCTTGGCCAGCGTCACCAGTTCACGCCGCTTGAGCACTTCGAGGTAGACCTCGATGGTGCGCAGGGCCAGATCCTGTGCGGTGCCTTGCGCGTAGTAGGCGCGCGAATTGGACACGCCCTTGGTGCGCTCGACCTCGTTGGCGGTGTTGAAGCCGTCGAAGATCATCTGCCGCAGACGCAGCTCGGACTGGGTGTAATTGAGGATTTCGGTGTTGTGATTACCGAAGGCGCGGGTGTTGGTGTTGTCGCTGTAGCCGCGCCCGTAGGCAGCGTTCAGATCGACCGACGGATAAAACCCGCCTTTTGCCACTTTCACCTGTTCATCCGCAGACAAGCGGGCGTCCACGCGCGAAGCCAGTTCCGGGTGGGTAGCGATGGTGCTCTGAATCGCCTCGGTGAGGTTCATCGCCTGGGCTTGGGAAGTGCAAGCCATGGCCAGCAAAACCGCGCTGCAGAGGGGGGTTAAAACGCGCATGGGTGCATCTCCCTGGATCTCAATGTTGTGTTACCGCCGCCAAATATTTGACGTAAATTTAGGGTGTAAGCGTTTCACTCTTGTAACAACAGAGCTAAGAACATCCTAGAGCGTAGCTAAGAAAAAATTTTCATAAGGTTTATTCCAAAAAAAACTTATGCGGTTTTTCAAAAGCAGCACATTGTTCAGCTCGAAAGCCTTTGTTTTATGCGCTTTAGGGAGCTCGAAAAGGCTTGAGGAAAGTTCCATTCACTTTGCGAGACACTGCGAAGTACTGCTGAAGGGGAGGGACGCGTAGCGGGGAATGAGCGACAGATTTTTGTCACTCGGGTGATTCACCACCGTTACGTAGCGCTAGTGGGTCGATGGATTGAACGGGGTTGGCAAGTGCTTGATGGCGCTGACAATTCGTTTCAAACCGGGCCTGCGAAACGAACTGTCGAGGGTGCGAGCGTCGCCCCCGGCAACCCGATTGAGCCATGGGCTGCTTCGCGAACCAGTGCCGACGGTGGTCGGCAGCGGAGGATTTCACATGGCAGCGCTCATTGGTACGGTCACAAAAGTCATTGGTCAGGTGTTCGCTCAGGCGAGCGACGGCATCAAGCGTCCGCTGTTCGAAGGCGATCGTTTGTACGCTGGCGATCAACTGATCACCGGCGCGGAAGGCGCGGTGGCAGTGAAACTGCAAAACGGCGAGGAATTGACCCTCGGCCGGGGCAGCAGCATCACCATGACCGGGCAATTGCTGGCCGACCAGGCTGTCCCGGTGAACGTCGACGAAGCGCAGACCCCGAGCCAGGCGCAACTGACCGATGTCGAGCAGATCCAGCAAGCCATCGCCGCCGGTGAAGACCCAAGCAAAACCGCCGAAGCCACCGCGGCTGGCCCCAACGCGCCCACCGGCAATACCGGTGAACTTGGCGGCGGGCACAGTTTCGTTCTGCTCACCGAAGTCGGCGGCCGAGTCGATCCGATCATTGGTTTCCCCACCGCTGGCTTCAACGGTATTCCCGAATTTCCCGAGTATCGTCGCGATGCGGACATCGACAATGGCGACGACACGCCAGCGCCAGTCGTGGTGCCACCGCCACCGGTGAACAATCCGGTTATCCTCAACGGCCTCAATGGAGCGGATGGCGAACTCAACCTCAATGAAGCCAATCTGCCTGACGGTACAGCGGCCAATCCAGGCGCGCTGACGCAAAGTGGCAGCTTCACGGTCTCGGCAGCGGATGGTTTGAACAGCCTGAGCATCGGCGGCATCAACGTGATTGTTGGCGGCGTGCCGATCGGCTTTCCCCAGTCGATCACCACGCAACTGGGCAACACCCTGACCATCACCGGTTATAACGCGGCGACCGGCACGGTCAGCTACAGCTACACCCTCAACGGCAACGAAACCCACGCGGCCGGCGACGGCGTGAACAACCTCAGCGAACAGTTCACAGTGATCGCCACCGACAGCAACGGCGACAGCGCCACTGGCACGCTGGATGTGAATATCACCGACGACGAGCCTAAAGCGTTTGACGACGCCAACGGCATTGCCTCGGAAACCTTGCTGACCCTGACCGGCAACGTCCTCACCAACGACATCCAAGGCGCCGACCGCGTACCCACCGGACCGGTCACGCCGGGTACTTTCACCGGTACTTACGGCACGTTGGTGCTGAACGCCGACGGCACATACACCTACACCCTGAATACCAGCGACGCCGACTTCAAAGCCTTGACCGGCGGCGGTAACGGAACCGAAACCTTCGCCTACACCATCACTGATGCCGACGGCGATAGCAGCAGCGCCAATCTGGTTCTGCAGATCCACAACAACGACGATCCAGTCACCATCGATGGCCTGAACGTCGCCGGTGGCGAGCTGACGATCTACGAAAAAAACCTCAGCGACGGCAGCGCCCCGGATGCTGGCGCGCTGACGCAAAACGGCACGTTCACCATCACCGCACTGGACGGCGTCACAACGCTGACCGTCGGTGAAATTGCCGTGGTGAACAATGGCGTCGCCGCAGGTTTCCCGCAATCGATCACCACGCCGCTGGGCAGCACGCTGACGATTACTGGTTTCAACGCTGTAACTGGCGTGGTCAGTTACAGCTACACCCTGGCTGATAACGAAGCGCATCCGAACGCCAACGGCGCCAATAATCTGCCCGAGCAGTTCGCAGTCACGGTAGTCGATGACAACGGCACCACCGCCACCGGCACGCTGGACGTGAACATCGTCGACGACCTGCCGAAAGCCAACGATGACAGCAACGGTACCGCCTCGGAAAGCCAACTGACCCTGACCGGCAACGTCCTGACCAACGACGTGCAAGGTGCCGACCGCGTGCCTACCGGCCCGGTTACTCCGGGCACTTTCACCGGCACGTTCGGGACGTTGGTTTTGAACGCCGACGGCACTTATACCTACACGCTCAATACCAGCGATGTCGATTTCAAAGCCTTGACCGGCGGTGGCAACGGCACAGAGACCTTCGCCTACACCGTCACTGATGCCGACGGCGATTCCAGCACTGCCAACCTCGTTTTGCAGATTCACAACAACGATGATCCAGTAATCATCGATGGCCTTAACGTCGCCGGTGGCGAGCTCACGGTTTACGAAAAAAACCTCAGCGACGGCAGCGCCCCGGACACTGGCGCGCTGACACAAAACGGCACTTTCACCATCACCGCACTGGACGGCGTGACCACGCTGACAGTCGGCGGCATCGCCGTGGTGACCAATGGCGTCGCCGCAGGCTTCCCGCAATCGATCACCACGCCACTGGGCAGCACGCTGACGATTACTGGTTTCAACGCTGCCACCGGCGTGGTCAGCTACAGCTACACCCTGGCCGACAACGAAGCACATCCGAACGCCAACGGCGCCAATAATCTGCCCGAGCAGTTCGCAGTCACGGTAGTCGATGACAACGGCACCACCGCCACCGGCACGCTGGACGTGAAAATCGTCGACGACCTGCCGAAAGCCAACGATGACAGCAACGGCACAGCGTCAGAAACTCAATTGACACTGACCGGCAATGTCCTCACCAACGACGTGCAAGGTGCCGACCGCGTACCAACAGGTCCAGTCACGCCGGGTACTTTCACCGGTACTTACGGCACGTTGGTGCTGAACACCGACGGCACCTACACCTACACCCTGAATACCAGCGATGCCGATTTCAAAGCCTTGACCGGCGGCGGTAACGGCAGCGAAACCTTCGCCTACACCATCACTGATGCCGACGGCGATAGCAGCAGCGCCAACCTCGTTCTGCAGATCCACAACAACGACGACCCGGTGCTGCTCAACGGCCTCGACGTCAACGGTGGCGAACTCACCGTCTACGAAAAAAACCTCAGCGACGGCACCAGCCCGAATTCCTCGGCGCTGACTCAGAGCGGCACCTTTACCGTCAGTGCCCTCGACGGTCTGCAAACTCTCACCGTGGGCGGCATCAACGTCATCACTGGCGGAGTGGCCGCAGGCTTCCCGCAATCAATCGTCACCCCGCTGGGCAGCACCTTGACCATCAGCGGTTATGACCCGGCGACCGGCGTGGTCAGCTACAGCTACACCCTGGCCGACAACGAAGCCCATCCAACCGCCAACGGCGCCAACAGCCTCACCGAAAACTTCGACGTCGTCGCGACCGACACCGATGGCAGCAGCGCCAGCGGCCAGATCAACGTCAACATCGTCGATGATTTGCCGACCGCCCATGCGGACGCGGCTTCGGTGGCTGAGGGCGGCACCGTCAGCGGCAACGTACTCAACAACGATATCGGCGGCGCGGATGGTCCTGCGGTTGCCGGTGCAGTGGTCGGCGTGCGTGCCGGTGCCGACACCTCGACTTCGGCCATTGGCGGACTCAATTCGCAGATCAACGGCACCTACGGCTACCTCACGCTTGATGCCAACGGCAACGCCGTTTATCA
>NZ_RAZO01000114.1:0-91436 GCF_004307535.1 Pseudomonas sp. Sample_9 | reverse complement strand
CTTGCTTGGGCCAGATGTACGGGCGTCTCAGCTGATAGCTGCCGGTGGCGGATGGTAGCTATCGACCCAGGCTGTGTGAAAACGCACAAAATACGTCGCAAACTGAAAGTCGCGATGGTGCCAGTGGAATCAGCGGACGGAAGCGCGAATTTCCTTGATCAGTTGCATAGGCGTTCGTATTGCCGTTTGGGCCGCGTCAGCGACCCAAACAGGCGCTCACGAACGGCCAAGCGGCTTGGTTCACGCCCTGATCGCCTCAAGCAGTCCTGCGATGCCGAAGATGCTCATCATTCGTTTGAGGTTGTAGGCGAGCACATGAAGGCTCATCTCAGTGCTCATCCTCGGCAGGGTTTTGGTCAGGAAGTGGGTACTTCCCATGCAGTACTTGAGCGTTCCGAAAAGATGTTCAACAGTCTGGCGGCGAACCTTCATCTTCCCCGGGGCATGTTCTAGCCGAACCTGCATCGCGTCGACTACAGCCTCATGTTCCCAGCGCTTCACACGGCGCTCCTTACCCGTCGTACATTGCTTTTGCATTGAGCAGGACTGGCAGCCCGAAAAGTAGTAACAATGCAATAACATGCCGTCTTCCATGACGAATGCCGCCTGGTTAGTAACTGTCCCGCAGGGCATCGATACTCGTCCGACGCCGCAAGATAGATGAAGTCCTGCTTACCAAATCGGCCTTCGGCTTTGCTGCCAGATGTGGGGTGTTTCGGTACGAAGGTAGTGATGCCGGCTTGCTCGCAAGCAAGGATTTCCAGACCTTTGTAATAGCCTCGGTCGGCCACCACCGTTAGCGATTCAGCCTCGATTTCTTCACGCGCTTGTTTCGCCATATTGCTCAGTTGCCCACGATCATTACCAACGTTGGCACCTCATGGGCAACGATCAGATGGTGTTTGTCGTCGACAGCTGTTTGTACGTTGCAGCCAACCGTTCCGGTGCCTCGGCCGCTCGTAGCCATTGAGCGTGCATCTGGGCCTGTGAGGGAGATCTGCTGGTCTGGACTTTCGTGGAGCTGCGCCTCGATGTCCTTGAGTGTCTGCATCTGCTTTTTCAGTGTTTCTATCTTTTCTTTAAGCCGCTCTGCTTTGGCCTCGGCCACTTCGGGCGTTGCCCGATCCGCCGAATCCATCGCCGCCAGATATCGATCAATGCTCTGCTCGATCTGCTGCATGCGTGCCTTCACCTTGCCCTGAGTGAAGTTGCGGTCGCGATTATTGACGGCTTTGAATTTGCTGCCGTCGATGGCGATGATCGATTGGGAGAAGAGATTGAGGTTGCGACAAAGAACTACGAACTGGCGGCATACGCTGCGAATGGCTTTGCCGTTGTCTTTGCGAAAGTCGGCAATGGTTTTGAAGTCCGGGGCCAAACGCCCCGTTAGCCACATCAACTCGACGTTGCGCTCGGCCTCACGCTCAAGCCGGCGACTGGACTGAATCCGATTGAGATAGCCGTAGATATAGATCTTTAGCAAGACCGCTGGATGATAGGCCGGACGACCCGTTGCAGCAGGATCGACGCCCTCAAACCCAAGTGCGCCCAGGTCGAGTTCATCGACGAAAACGTCGACCACTCGGACTGGATTTTCTTCGGTTACGTAATCGTCCAGGCACTCCGGCAGCAGAGTCACTTGCGTCCGGGCCTCGCCTTCAATGAATCGCTTCATGATCGTCCTCGATACGATCTAGACGATCAAAAGATTAGACAAGCACTGGCGTTTTCACCCGGTGTGCTCGACTTCTGCCTGTCATGAAAAGCCGTTTCGATCTAAACAACCCCCGTCATCGTCTCTAGAGCGATGTTCGGTCGACACCTTGTACAATCTCGCTTGTTACAAAACCCACCCCGCAATGATCGCAATAAAACCCATCAACCAGCTGCTCCAGCGGCGCTGCTTTCAGAAGGGCAGGCTTGCATTCATCAACTGCTAGCTGATCCAAGCGTTGATAGCCTGCTTTTTCTTCCCCATTGAAGCGTTTTTTTGGGCTTGCTGCTCCTATCAGAATTCCCTTTGGTCTGACGTGTTGGACCGATCCACAGCGGGGGCAGGATTCCATAGGGTTTTGGTTCATGGCATGACCTGATTTGAGAGGGGCGAGAGTAATGATACCGATGAACTCAAGAAATCCTTTAACCAACGTCGTAAGAACTGACCTCCAGAGCAGTGAAGATGATTCCGTATATCTACGGACTTCACGTAGAGACGCCCCGTCCCTATCGACGCTGACGTTTTCACACAGCCTGGACCAAAAGCGGACGCCCAACGCACTTTTTTCAACCCAAAGCGGTCATCATCATGGTCAAGTATTATTGTGCCGAGGCTCGGACTGTTCATAGGTAGGTTGATGCATGGCCAGAAGCGTTAGGCTTCAACAGAAACTTCATTCAAAGTATCTCGTTGAGGTAGCGGGAGAGGTGGTGCTTGATGACTGCCTTGTTGAAAAGCTATGGGCGCTCAACAGAGGTGACAGGTTTGAGTTGAATTCACGCTCCTTCGGTATTGGACCTGTTCAAAAATACCGCTTGGAATACGCGATAACGAGAGGCCCCATTCCTGGGCATTGGCTCTACAAAGAATTTGACCCAAAGGAACTGACATTATTTTTTACGGCAAAAGACTTTGCCGGCATTTGCCATGGCTGGACCTTGTTTGACGAGTGACCATTCACGGTTCGCTGCCTGGGAGGCAGCTTCCGGCCAAAAGCAGCCGTCCACGCATGGCCTTTTTCAGCCCCAAAAGATAATAATCGGAGCGGAGACGGCCTATTGAAAATTGGCTACATGGCTGAATACGCCTCTTCTTCAGCATTCCATTATCGACATCAGAGTAAGACTCATGGGCGCGCCCATCATTATCGGCAACAGCTATGACCTCTGGGTCAGCAACAGCATGAAAGATACTTTTTGCGAGGTACTCACCGCTGTCGCGGCCTTGGAAGGCCATGATGTGAAGGCCTTATATGAGGAGGCACCAGGTGTGGCCGGCACCTATGGTGTTCCAGGCGTGGGTATCCTTCTCGACGAGTTCTTTCTCTATCTTGGTGGACTTTCCGGGGTTCGACGCCACCTCGATGTTTGCCGAGTACGGCTAGACGAAGTCAGAGAATCTTGCGGACTGTCGCCAGTTGCTGCCGAACGCATGGCACACGTACTGGCATGGGCCGCATACCATATGGATGGCAACCCGATCCCTGTAGGCGGCTCTTTCTATGAGAGCTGGCCTCCTGACGAAGCTGAAACAAGGTAATACCCGCCTGCTTTCGGCCAAAAAAGTCATTCAGGTATGCCGATAAAAACCCATAATCGACCGTAAGGAGATGGATGGAAGTTTATTGCCTCAACGAGCTTGCAAGAGAGCCAACCAGCGAGCCTTTGACCTATCGAGTACTCGACACGCTAGCTTGTCTGGACGGGTTTCGAGGTTGTCAGAGTTCTTGGGTTGCCATAATCGGATGCACGAGAATCGGCCACGCGAGTGATGAACTCACGTACCCATTTGAAGCCGGCATGCCCATCCGACCGCTCATGCCAGAACAAGCCAATCGCAAAACCTTCCACCGGCAATGGAGGGGCTACGCACAGCAGTTGCTCGCTGCGACCGTCTACAAGACGACTTGGAACCAGGGCCACACAATCCGACTGCGCGACCAACTCCGGTACTGGAAGGAATGACGACGCTGAATGAACGACGTTACGCCGCAGCCCGCGCGCTACCAAGGCGTGATCCACCGAGGTAGAGAAGCCTCCGCCGCGCAGTGACACCACGACATGTTCCAGCTGCGCGAACTCATCCACGGTCAGGTCCGCGCGCATGCTGGGATGCCCACGACGCCCGATCAGCACGTAACTCTCATCATAGAGGTGCTGCGAGTGCAGTGCGGGCGGAACCCCGTTCATGTTTATCACGGCCAGATCCACCTCGCCGCGGGTCATCTGCAGCTCCAGCTGTGGTACGTCCAGGATGCGCAGTGCGATGCGAACACCCGGCGCTTCGCGTCGCATGGCGACAACGAGATGTTTGATCAAAACCGCCTGCACGTAATCCGTGCAGGCGATTGATACCGTCAGGCTCGCCGTCGCGGGCTCGAAATTCAGGTGAGTAGTGACGGTCGCCCTTACCTGGTCAAGTGCCTGGCGAAGCGGCACGAGCAGCTCCAAGGCTTTGACGGTGGGCGTCATTCCACGCTGCGCGGGGATCAGAAGAGGGTCGTTGAAGACGTCGCGCAGACGGCTCAACTGAGCGCTGACTGCTGGCTGGCTCAAATGCAGACGAGCGGCAGCCCGGGTCACGTTCTGCTCAATGAGAAGGGCCTCCAACGTCACAAGCAGATTTAGATCAAGGCGTCTGGTATCCATCGATCTTATGTTAGCAGCAAAATTTTGCGATTTCACAGATGGCCCGAGCCCCGCGACACTCCTTCGAAATCACAGCGGAGCCGTCCTTCATGTCGAAAAAAGTACTGATCATCTATGCCCATCCCGAGCCTTCGTCGCTAACGCGGCAACTGGTGGATGTGTCTGTTGAATGCTTGACTGCGCAAGGACACGAGGTCCTGCAATCCGATCTATACGCCATGGGCTGGAAAGCGATATTCGACGAGCACGACTTTCCTCAGCGGGCCAACCCTCAGCGGCTGTCGTTCGGAGCAGAGTCCGCCCACGCCTATCGTCATCGCCGCCAAAGCCCTGACGTGGCGGCGGAGCAAGACAAGGTTCTAGCGGCAGACGTTGTCATCTTCCAGTTTCCGCTTTGGTGGTACGGCATGCCGGCCATCATGAAGGGGTGGATAGATCGCGTCTGGGCAGCCGGACTCGCCCACGGCTACAAGGACGCTGGCAACGCCTACCGCTATGGTGACGGCGCTTTCAAAGGCAAGCGGGCCATGTTGTCAGTCGCTGTCGGCGGCCCCGCAGAAGACTACTCGGCGCGCGGCATCAACGGACCACTCGAGCAATTGCTGTTTCCGATCACGCACGGCTCGCTCTACTTTCCTGGGTTCGATGTGCTGCCGACGTTCGCCATATACGGCACTGGCAACTTGACCGCCGCAGATGCCGTCGCAGCCAAAGAAGCTTGGCGCACCCGACTCGAGGATTTGTTCACAGATGCGCCAATACCCTTCCGGCCTCAAAACGGTGGGGACTACACTCCCCGCAATGAGCTTGAACCGCATGTGGCCGTGGGCCAGAGCGGCATAATGGCGCACGTCGCTTATGGTGAAACAACCCAGCGCAAGCAGCTGAAAACGGAGGAGGTGACATGAAAACCTTCGTGGTTCTGACTCGCCGTGCTGATGGAGCAGCAAAAGACTTCAAGCGGCTGGCGAAACCGGAGGTATTGCACGTTTGGCAAGGCTTCGCTGGCGGTATTGTGCGCGCAGTTCATGGGCTGGCCGATGGTCCCGGTGCCGCATTTGAACTGGAATCCGCCACCTTCGAAGAGGCGCGTGATTACATCGAGGCGCTGCCTTACGTCAAAGGGAATCTGCTGCACGTGCAGTACTGCGCGCTCAAGCCCTTCTCTGATTACGAGAAACTCGTTTCCTCCTGATGAGCGATCAACGCAGATCAACTCCCGTTTGCACGGCACTGCATGCTGCAGCCAGATTTTACGCGCAGCATGCAGCGTCAGGCCGGCACTCGTTTGATGCAAAGAGGGCTGGCACTGACGGCTTCTGCCGATTCTGGCCTGTTGCGAAGGCCTGTAATTGACTCATAGCCACGCTTTGACTCCCGCAGCCTGCCTGATTGCAGATAAAAATTTTACGGAGAATTTACGCAGTCTTTATTGAGGGCATCCGATACTGCGCGGCGCTAATTTGGAACGCTATCGTGATGTCCCTCGCAGCAATTCGGCTTATCGGCTTTATCTTGGGTATTTTTCTGATCACCCTGGCGGTAAGCATGGCTATACCCATGATGACGCTGGTGGTCTATGAGCACAGCGACGATCTGTCGGCCTTTCTCTGGTCGAGTCTGATTACCTTCATCTGTGGTCTGCTGTTGATCATGCGAGGGCGTCCGGAGACTGGCAATCTTCGGCCCAGGGACATGTACCTGTTGACTACCGCGAGCTGGGTTGTTGTGTGCGCCTTCGCAGCGTTACCCATGGTTTTCATCAGCGATATCAGCTACACCGATGCGTTCTTTGAAACGATGTCGGGCATCACAACCACTGGCTCGACGGTACTCACCGGTCTGGATAGCGCCTCTCCCGGCTTGTTGATCTGGCGTTCCATGCTGCACTGGCTAGGCGGCATCGGTTTTATCGGCATGGCTGTCGCGATTCTTCCGCTCTTGCGAGTCGGCGGCATGCGTCTTTTCCAGACAGAGTCCTCGGACTGGTCGGAGAAAGTGACACCACGTTCTCATGTCGCAGCCAAGTACATTCTTTTGCTCTATCTGGGCCTGACGGGTATCGGCACTTTGGCGCTCTGGCTCGCAGGAATGACCCCATTCGAAGCGATCAACCACGCAATGTCGTTGATCTCCACCGGCGGGTTCTCGACGTCGGACTCCTCCCTCGGGCATTGGGAGCAGCCAGCAATTCACTGGGTGGCGGTAGTCATCATGATCTTGGGCAGCCTGCCATTCACCTTGTACGTCGCAACCTGTCGGGGCAATCGGCGTGCGCTGATCAGGGATCACCAGGTACGCGGGTTTATTGGATTCCTGCTCGTCACATCGTTGGCAGTAGGTACCTGGCTGTATTTTCACAGCGACTACGGATGGTGGGACGCGTTTCGTATCGTGGCGGTCAATGTGACCTCGGTCGTCACGACCACCGGAATTGCGGTTGGCGACTACACCTTGTGGGGCAGCTTCGCGGTTTTGCTGTTTTTCTATCTGACCTTCGTCGGTGGCTGTTCCGGCTCAACGGCAGGCGGGCTGAAAATCTTCCGTTTTCAGGTGGCCGCCGCGCTTCTGGTCAGCAGCTTGAAGCAGTTGATCCATCCCCGGGCCGTGATTCAGAAAAAATACAACGGCCATCCCATCGACGAGGAAATCGTCCGTTCGCTGCTGACCTTCTCGTTTTTCTTCACCATCACGATTGCCGCCATCGCTTTGGGCTTGGCGCTGATCGGGCTTGATTGGATCACCGCCCTGAGCGGCGCCGCTACGGCGGTGTGTAACGTCGGCCCCGGACTGGGCACAATCATCGGGCCGGCAGGTAATTTCTCGTCACTGCCGGATGCAGCCAAATGGCTACTGACTGTCGGCATGCTTCTGGGCCGGTTGGAAATCCTGACGGTGTTGGTACTCGTGACCCCGGTTTTCTGGAGATATTGAGCCAGTCAGTCGCTGCAGAGACGCCGATCGTTACCGGTTTCGGTGAATAGCACGGCAGTCATGGCTTTACCGCGTGATGATCGTCAGTACGGGGAGCGTCCATCGGTTGCTTCTCCGGTACTATAAAACTCACTGTCGTACTGGTGATGATCTGGTGCGTCGGATCGGCCACTTCCAGCAGAACCTTGTGAGGACCGGGCGTTAGCCCGACCAGGATAATCGGGTCTTCACTGGTGTGCGCCCACGTACCTTTCCAGTCATCGACGGTCACGTGAAGGTGACCTAAGCGTGGTGATACCTCAGCAGCCACCTTGCCAAATACCGGCATGATCCTGGCGTGCTCTGTTCGAAACTGGATGATGACCACTCCACGGGCGAGCGCCTCGGCAAGCGGCGGGTAGGCAATGAGTCTCGGCGCACTCTCGGATGCCAATGGCAGTATCGCCGGTGGAGAGTCGCTGTCTGCTGCCCCTTGTCCAAGTACGGATGTGCAAAAGCAGACACCCAAAGCCAGGGCCAATAGACTTCCGGGAGCGAGGGACATGATCTGTTTCTCCGCGTGATTTCATTCAAGCGTAGATCAACCTGGGTATGCCCGTAGTTAACGGTGCCCGCGGTAACGCGGGCACCGTTTTCTGTGTGGGGAAAAACGCTGACCCGCCGGTTTACCAGTTGTAGCTCAGCTTGGCGGTAATCTCGCGGCCCGGGTTGTAGAAGTTCGCGGTGCCGGAGCCGACCACATGCTGCTCGTCCAGCAGGTTGCTGACGTTCACCGCCAGGTCGGTGCCCTTGGCAATTTTGTAGTTGAACGCTGCGTCGAACAGCGTGGTGCCATCGCTTTTGCCGGAGTTGGCTGCATCGAAGTAATAAGCGCCGACGTAGCGCGCACCCAGGCCCACGCTGACATCAGTGGCGGGTACGTCGTAGTAACTCCAGAGCGAAGCGGAATGCTTGGGTGCCGTGGCGAACTCGTTACCCTTCAGGGAACTGCCGTCGTACAACGAACCGCGCAGTACCTCGGACTCCATGTAGGAATAGCCACCGATCAGGCTGAGGTTCTGCGTCACCTGCGCCTTGGCCTCCAGGTCGAGGCCGCGTGCACGTGATTCACCCACCGTCTGCTGCTCGATGATGCCGCTCGGCAGCACCACGGCGATGGTGACGTTTTCCTGGGTCAGGTCATACACCGCGGCGGAGAACAGTGCGTCCATCCCCATCGGCGCATACTTCACGCCCACTTCGTACTGCCTGCCTGTCTGCGGTGTTACGCCAACCTGCGGCGGCGAGACGGATTCGACCATGCTCACGTAGGTTGATACTTCATCGTTGACGATATAGGTCAACGCACCTCGGTAGGAGGTTTCGGAGAAGTTGTCTTTCTCAGTGGATTGCAAGCCTTTGCTGGTCAGGTCCATCGAGTCGTTGCGCACGCCTCCGGTGACGATGAAACGCTCGTAGAACGACAGGTTCTGCTGAAGGAAGACGGCCTTGGTGGTCGCGTCTCGCTTGTTGACGGCATACGGCGCGATTGAGCGTGGAACGCCAGTAAACACCGGGTTGGCAATGTCGATCGGGGTCGTCAGGGCGTAGACCGAGCTTTCCTTGGTGGTCGAATCGAGGTACTCCACGCCCACCAGGCTGCTGCTGTCGATGTTCTCGAAGCGGGCATCGTATTGCAGCATCAGATTGCCGTTGAACTGGTCGGCGTCAGTGTCCGTGCCAAACAGGTATCGATCGACGGTAGTACCGACACGTGCGGCACTGTCGCTGAGGTACACGTAGCCGAAATCATCGGTCAACTTGCTGTAACGCAGATTGCTGCGCAGCACGAAACCGTTGTCGAAATCATGGGTGACGTTACCGCTGAGGCTGGTGCGCTCGACATCGTGGAAGTTGTAGCTGGGCTCGCCATAAAACTTGCTGCGGTCGTATTCCCGATCCAGTGGATAGCCGCCGCTGTTGGGCGAACTCTCGGTTTTCAGGTAGTCCAGAATCATCGTGGCCGACGTGTAATCCGTCGGTGCCCAGGTGAGGCCACCCATAAACAGCTGGTTGTCGTCCTGCGAGTGGTCGTACTCGCGATCGCTGTTCTGGCCTTTGGCAGTAAAGCGGCCGGCCAGGGTTTTCTCGTCGTTCAGCGCATCGCCGACATCGATGCCGGTCTCGACATGGTCAAACGAACCGTAGGTCACATAGCCTTGGCCAAACTTCTCGAAGCGCGGCTGTTTGGTCACGAAATTTACCGAACCGCCCGGGTCTGCAGGGCCAAACAGGGTGGAGTTGGCGCCACGCAGAATCTCGATGCGCTCATAGGCGAATGGGTCTTCGCGTACGCCGCGCATTGAGCTGAGGGTCAAGCCGTCACGGTAGGTGGTGGCCTGGAAGCCGCGGATCTGGAAATAGTCGTTGCGATCATCCGTACCATAAAAGTCACTGACCACGCCCGGCGTGTATTGCAGCGCTTCTTCCGTGGTGCTGACGCTGCGTTGCTGCATTTCCTTGTTGGTCACCACCGACACCGATGCCGGTGTATTGAGAATGCTGGTGGCCACCTTGCCGCCCACCCAGAGCTCCTTGGCAACCACCGAGTTGGCGTCGTCGTCGGCACTGACCCGGACCTTGGCATTGATGATGAGCGGGGCGAGGCGGTAGTCCTCGACGGCCGTTGCGTCGAGTTCCAGCGGGCCGGCGGTTTTTGCTTTAGGGGTCAGCAGGTAAGCATTCGGGCCTTGCTGTTCGACCTGCAATTCGCTTCCCTGGAGCAACGATGACAGCGCTGCCGATGTATCGAGCGTGCCATTCACGCCAGCCGTGGTGCGGTTCGCCACACTCGAGGCGTCGAAGGAAAGGCTGATGCCAGCCTCGCGCGCAAAGCGGTCAAGCGCCGGCGCCAGTGGGCCGGGGGCGATATTCCACTGTTTGACCTGACTGCTCTGGTCAGCGCCCGAGGTTTGCGCCAGCGATGGCAATGCGTAGCTGCTCACGATCAAACCCAAGATCGCACCGTGCATGGCACGACTTAATGGATGGCGCTGTGAAACCGGGGACGAACTCATTTTCTCGCTCCAAGAAAGGACATCGGCAGACTGGCCTGTATTCCGGCCTTCCTTACAGGTCGAACGAGAATGAGAAACCACCTCATTATTTTTCAGGTAGCGAAAAAATATTCGGGTGGAGTCAGGTGGTAGCGGTTACGGTGACCCAATAACGGGTTCGGTAATCAATGTGCAGGCGCAGTGACTGCGCGATCAATGCCAGGACCCGATCGTTGTCGGCGAGCTGGAAAGTGCCGGAAACGCGTCGATCAGCGACCTCTTCGGCGCAGCGCAAGACTCCTGGGCGATAACGCGACAACTCTGCGATGAAGTCACCAAGGCGCATATGGTTCGCACTGATCACACCGTCACCCCAACCCCATAGATCGAGGCCGATGTCCCTGAACGTTCGGGCGTCACTTGAGGTGAACAGCAGTTGGTTTCCTGCCAGGACGTTGCGACTCGCAGACGCTTCACCGGAACCGGGGAAAACCGTGACTGATCCCTCCTGAGCTGCGACCAGAGTACCGTCGTCACGCTCGCGGACCAGAAAGCGCGAGCTGTGGGCTCGCATGATTCCGTCGCGTGATTGCACCCACAACGGTCGCACTTGCGGCGAGTATTGATCAGCGCCGACATTCACGATGATTTCACCACGGCGCAGGATGATCAGGCGCCGCTGGGCGTCGAAATCGCTGTCGACGGCGCTATCGCTATTGAGCTGGATAAGGCTGCCATCATCGAGTTGGAAACGTCGTTGCTCGCCGGTGCTGCTGCGCTGCTGTGCAAGCATGGAGGGCAGGGGAGTGTAGTCGCGGCCGAGCCAGGCTGCCGTGCCGACCGTCGCCAATACGCCCAGTAGCTTCAGGCTTTCCCGCCGGCGCATTCCCTGCTGGGCGCCCTTAAGGGTTCGCCGGGCAAGTTGAGCTGGCACGCCTTCGAATTCATCTCCCAGCGTTTCCACACGCTGCCACGCCAATCCATGCTCCGGGCGCTGCTGCAGCCAGTGTTCGAACGTGCGCTGTGTCTGTTCATCGGCTTGATTGAAGCGAAGGCGCACCAGCCATTGGATCGCCTGCTCGACAATGGCCGGATCCAGCGCCTCGGGCTCAGGCCTCGACATAACGCAAGCGATAGCAATGTTGCAGGGCCGTGGCCAGGTCGCGCTCCACCGTCGCGCGGGAAACACCGAGCTTTTCGGCGATTTGCGCGCAGGTCAGACCGTCGAGTCGGGCAAATAAAAACGCCTGTCGAACTCTTGGTTTAAGCGAGTCGAGCAGACGGTCTATGCGCTCCAGCGCATCGAGAATCATCAGCCGGCTTTCTTCCGATGGAACCTCGTGTTGCGGCAGCAAGGTGAGGCTTTCCAGGTAGGCACGTTCGAGTTCGCGACGACGATACTGATCAATCATCAGACCGCGGGCGATGCTGCTCAAATAGGCGCGTGGCTCGCGCAGAGCGCCGGACTGATGACGGTGTTTGAGTACGCGGACGAAAGTGTCCTGCGCCAGATCTGCGGCGTTGTCGCGACAGCCGATGCGCCGAATCAGCCAGCCCTGTAACCACGAGAAGTGGGTGCGATAGAGCAGCCCTGGATCTGCAGTACCTAGTGTTTCGTCGCTACGCATCGGCATCCCGGGACATACATGATTGATAATGAATCGCATTCTACTCAGGCGATTGATCTTAGGCAAACATGCGCAGCTCAGCGCCTGCATGCAGGCGAATGGCATGGTTGTGCAGGAACTACGAGTGGAAGATGCGTCCGGCAATTGGATAGATTGAACGCTCGCCGTCCCGAGTGGCTTGCCTTCTAAAGGGAGAGGACGTTGCCCGGGCTCACATCTGCGAACCAATCGACCAGCATGTCCGTCAGCACCCGTATCTTTCGCGCAGGGTGCTGGCTTTGGGGGCGAACAATGTAAATACCCGCCGGAACAGGGGGATATCTGTGCATGACGGACACCAATGCGCCAGATTTGATGTGCTCGTCGATGACGCTGTCAGAAAGGTACCCTAGACCCAGACCTGCAACGGCTGCCGCGGCGAGCGCGACAGGATTGTCAGCCTTGAAGCGCCCTTGGGGATTAACCATGATGGACTTTTGGCCATCCATAAACCGCCAGGTTTCCGCACCTTGCATAAGAGATTCATGCGCAAGAATCTCGTGGGGAGCCTCTGGCGCTCCATGTGTACTCACATAGCCTGGGCTTGCCACGAGTTTGCCGTGAATGCTGCCCACACGCTTTGCGATGAAATTGGAGCTCTGTAAATGGCCGACCCGAATAGCACAATCGAAGCCCTCGCCAATCAGATCGACGATACGATCGCTGTAACTTGCATGAATGTGCAGGAGAGGGTGGCGTCGCCCCATTTCAGCAAGCACGGGGGCAATATGTGTCGGGCCGTACGAGATCGGTGCTGCGATCCGGAAACGGCCTCGAAGGTCTCCATCTGGAACAATGGCGTCCCTGGCCGCGTCAAACTCAGCGACGATCCGCGCCGCATACTCTCGCAAGGCGGCTCCCGCTTCGGTGACAGCAGCACCACGGGTTGTCCTGGCCAATAGCTGCACACCCAGTTGGGTTTCCAGCTTTAGAAGCCTGCGGCTTATTATCGATTTCGCAACACCCAGTCGCCGGGCCGCCGACGAAACACCGCCCGCGTCGGCTACCTCGACGAAGGTTCGAAGATCATCAATATCCAACTGCTTCCTGCCTCTGCAAATGGCCATTAGTGCGTTTCAACCCCTGACCAACAGTCCATGGCTGCCGTCCACTGCGGACAGCTGCCTGAGCGTTAGTCAAGCGATCGCACCGCCGTCCACGGTGAGGATGGCGCCAGTGATCAGGCTCGCGGCAGGACTGGCCAGATAGACCACCGCACTCGCAACCTCGCGAGGCTCGCCAAAACGTCCCAGGGACGACAGGCTCCGCTGAAAGTCGCCGGCGGGGCCGTCGGCTGGATTTGCGTCGGTGTCGACCGATCCCGGCTGAACAAGATTAACGGTTATGCCGGTGGGGCCGAGTTCACGCGACAAACCCCGGGTAAATGCGAGCAACGCCGACTTGGACATTGCATAGGCTGTAACACCCGCAAAGGGCACCCGCTCTGCCAGTCCCGAGCCAATTGAGATGATTCTTCCGCCAGCGGGCAGATGCGGGATGACCGCCTTTGCGAACAGGACGGGGCCTCGCACGTTGATATCCATCAGTGCTTGATAGTCGTCTACATCAATGTCAGCGATCATTCCGTTCAAGCCGATAGCCGCGCTATTGACGAGAATATCGAGGCCGCCCAGCGTCGAGATGGCTTGCGCGACTGCGCATTCAATGGCTTGCGGGTTGGCACTGTCGGCTTGAATCGCGATAGCACGACGCCCTTTATCAGCGATGAATTTGGCCACTGCCTCAGCTTTTTCCGTCGACTGCTGGTAGGTGAACGCAACATCGGCCCCATTCTCTGCCAGTGCCACTGCGATAGCGGCGCCGATCCCGCGAGCTCCTCCCGTCACCAACGCCCGTTTTCCTTCCAAATCGATCATTACTCACCTGTCTGGCATGCAGTTATTTGGCCGCGCGCATTCACCAGGGATGGTGCAAGCGTGCCGATACGGGGGCGGATATTAGGGATCCAGTTCCTTGGTTTGTAGTCTCGTGGGTTGTATTACTGTGTCGCACAAATCGGAACATCCAACCGGGTGTTGGCGTTATTCGCGAGTGAGGAATGAAACTTTGGAGAAATATTCGGGTGCGCTGATCAGGACTCGACGTATTAGCCGCGATAGCTCTGATGGATCAATAAGTAAGCCTGGTATCCATACTTTGCTTTCAGGACTCACTCGAAGGGAGCTTGCAATCGGGTCTTTCAGCTCTGTGGCGACTCAGGAATATGTGCCGCCTGGTCGCAGTATTCAAGCAGCAATTCGGTGAGCACCCTTATCTTTCGCGCAAGGTGCTGGCCTGGCGGTCGAACTACATAAGCGCCTGCTGGAGGCGGCGGATAATCCGTCATGATCGCTACAAGTGCGCCGCTCGCCAAATGCTCATGCGTGACCCAGTCAGGTAACCAGGCAATGCCGATGCCGGCCAAAGCTGCGGCCAGCAATGCGGTGCCATTGTCGGCTTTGAACGTTCCCTGCGGGCGCACCGTAACCATCGTGTCACCATCCATGAATGACCACGATTCATTGCCTTGCATCAGTGCTTGGTGGCTGACGACTTCGTCGGGTGTTTCGGGCGCTCCATTCGCCTTGATATAGACGGGGCTTGCTACCAATTGGCCAAAGATCGGTCCGATACACCGGGCGATCATGTTGGAATCGGGCAGGTAGCCCACCCGTATCGCGCAGTCATACCCCTCGGCGATGAGGTCAACGAAACGATCGGTGTAGTTTGTTTGCACATGAAGCTGTGGGTGACGCCTGGCCATTTCCGCGAGGATCGGCGCGAAATGTATTGGCCCCAAAGTAAGGGGCGCGGCGATCCGCAGGCGGCCACGAAGCTCGCCGGAAGGCAAGATCGCATCGCGTGCCGACTCGGCCTCAGCGCATATTCTGGCGGCGTAGTCGCGGAAGGTCGCCCCAGCTTCGGTAAGGGCCGCACCGCGGGTGGTACGCGCCATCAGTTGCACGCCCAGCTCTGCTTCCAGGCGGGCAAGCCGGCGACTGACGATAGATTTCGACATGCCCAGGCGCGTTGCCGCACGGGAAATGCCGCCGGCATCGGCCACTTCTACAAAGGTTTCAAGCTCTTCTATATCCATTTCCACTTTCCTTTTTTTGCCACGCAGCTACACACGGAATGCGACTACCAGAACGTACATCTGTTCGCGCCTTGGCGCCAATAGCGGTTCCCGGGGACGTCCTGATCTGTGCGTACATGGGGCCGCTTTTCGAGCGGCCGGCAGTGCGTGCGAGTGTCGACTAGCTGCTACAGGATGTATTGCGGGAGCGTATACGGGTTGTCATTGAACGGGCCGTTACCCTATCGCAGGCTGCTGCGCATGACTTCGCGGAGCGAAGCAAACCGCTGGGGCGCGTCGTCATGAAGCCGTGAAGCCATCGCCAGAGAATGGCAGCAAAAACCGTGGCGTTCCTCATTGCGCGACACAGTTAGTCATTCGCTGCTACTACCCGAAGGTTTGAGGGCGCTGCACAGTGCATGAGGCATCGCCGCTCATAAGGCGCGCTGCACGGAAACTGATCCCGCAAATAAACGTGCCAACCCACGGCAACAAGAGGATGGATTAATGGCTTTTCGTAACGGTCTTGCTTCGCTTCTTCGTCCAGAAGACTCCGTACTTGTGTTGATCGACCACCAGCCTTTTCAACTCACCAATCTCAATAGCCACGATCCGCACGCAGCGGTCAACTGTGCGACAGCATTGGCGAAGGCTGCGAAGGCGTTTAACGTCCCGACCATTCTGACCAGTGTGATTGCCGAGCGTGGCGGTTGGATCTTTCCGCAAATCACCGACGTTTTCCCCGGTCAGGAGGTGATTGACCGAACGCTCATCAATACTTGGGAAGACAAGAAAGTAGTGGACGCGGTCAAGGCAACAGGCCGCAAGCAATTGGTCCTGGCTGGCCTGTGGACTGAGGTCTGCGTCGCCATGCCAGCGATTCAAGCACTAGGCGAGGGCTGGGACGTTACCGTGGTCACCGACGCGTGCGGTGGCGTTTCGGTCGAAGCCCATCAAGTCGCCATCCAACGCATGGTCGGCGCCGGGGCAAATGTCATGACCTGGTTGGCAGTCATGGCTGAATGGCAACGCGACTGGGCACGCCTCGATACGGCAGGCGCTGTAACCGATGTGCTTCTCCAGCATGCTGCAGGTAGCGGCATTGCTTATCTGTGGGAGCAGCAATTGCTCGACACGCCGGTACCCGCTGAAGGTTGATCAGCACGGGAGTGAGGGGCCAGTGAAGTACCGCTTTGCCGGGGAGGCGCCCCATTCCCGCGTTCATCGACGGCCGATACTGAAGGCGTGCATTCGCAATCTGCCGGGATATTGCGAATGACCAATACCTAGTCCAACACAGCACATGGCCGGCTCGGGCCAGATCACCAACATTAAGCCTGGCTGTGACTTTGGCGCTTGGTAACTGCCTTCATCTGCCCGCGAAGCCCGTGCACCGTCATGTCTTTGCATCGGGAGGCCCGCTGGCTCTGCGTAGCAATGGACTAAAATCCCTTCATATCGCGATCGATTGTTTGGGTGCTTTCACTCGGCGCCACAGCTTGATCAAGACCGCTCAAAACAATAATCGAGGTCTCTCTCAATGGCTGTCAGTTACAACCCTGAGCTCCACTATTCCGGCTTTCACGACCTGAGCGACCAGGTTCGTTTTCAAAGCACGGAAGGCAAGATCTGGTTTGGCGAGCAGCGCATGTTGTTGATGCAGGTATCGGCGATGGCTAATTTTCGCCGTGAACTCATCAATAGCCTCGGCGTCGACCGCGCCAAGGGGTTCTTCTTGCGCCTTGGCTACCAGTCTGGACTCAAGGATGCGGAAATGGCCCGCAAGCTCAGACCAGACAGTCCGCAGTTGCAGATGTTTCTGGTCGGCCCGCAACTGCATTCCCTCAAAGGTATGGTCAATGCGAAACCCATTCAGTTAGAGCTGGATCAGGAGAGCGGCCATTTTTATTGCGAGCTCGAATGGATTGACTCCTTTGAGGTCGAGACTTGCCTGACTGAAGTCGGCCTGATGGAGGAACCAGTCTGTTGGTCTTTGTTGGGCTACGCCTGTGCGTACAGTTCTTCATTCATGAAACGCGAAATCATCATCCAAGAAACGACCTGTCGCGGATGCGGGGATGAGCGCTGCATCATTATTGGTAAACCTGCCGAGGAATGGGAGAACGCCGCAGAATTCAGACAGTACTTTCAAGCCGACCCAATCATCGAGGAGCTGTATGAACTGCAATCACAGATCAGCTCTCTGCGTAGAAGCCTGGAGAAGCAGGAAGCTCAATTCTATGGAGTAGGGCGCTCGCCTGCCTATTTGAAGGTATGCAAGATGATCGACAAGGCTGCCAAAGGAAAAATTTCCGTCCTGCTGCTCGGAGAAACTGGCGTCGGCAAGGAGGTCATCGCACGGAGCGTGCATCTGCGCAGTGATCGCGCCGAGCAAGCGTTTGTCGCAGTGAACTGCGCTGCCATTCCTCAGGACCTGATTGAAGCCGAATTGTTTGGTGTTGAGAAAGGCGCTTTTACCGGCGCCAATCAAACCCGCCCAGGACGCTTTGAACGGGCCAACGGAGGGACGATTTTTCTAGACGAGGTGGTGGAGCTGACGCCCAGAGCGCAGGCGACATTACTTCGGGTACTGCAAGAGGGTGAACTGGAACGGGTAGGCGATTCCCGAACCCGCAAGATCAACGTGCGAGTCATCGCTGCTACCAATGAAAGCCTCGCCGACGCCGTCGAAGCGGGCCGGTTTCGCGCCGATCTTTATTACCGCTTGAATGTGTTTCCGGTGCAGATTCCCCCACTGCGCGAGCGGCTTGAAGATCTGCCACTGCTGGCCGAGCACTTTATAAGCAAATTTCACTTGCAATATCACAAGCGAACGCTGGGTTTATCAGACAAAGCTCTTGAATTGTGTCGCCGCTACGCCTGGCCGGGGAATATTCGCGAATTGGAAAATACGATTGAGCGTGGCGTCATCCTGACCGACAGCAACGAGACCATAGGCCAGGATGCACTCTTTGCAGTCTTCCCAAAAACAGACGATTCGCACGGTGATCGTCTCAACTCTGATGGCGCGTTAGTTCAGGCTGGCGGTGAAGAACCTTGTCCCGATTGGGTTACGCAGATCTTTGATAAAAACATCAGCCTGGATGCTGTGGAAGAACGGCTGATGCGCCGCGCCATGGAGCTTTCACACCAAAACGTCTCGCAAGCCGCTCGCATGCTCGGCTTGACCCGGCCGGCACTGGCCTATCGCCTGAAGAAAAGCGGCTTGTTGCATGACGAGAGTCTTGAGTGACTTTGCGTGGCCGCCTGGCGGTTCACCGTGGACCACGCTTGAGCTGGATTGATCAAATCAACAAAACCTCGCCGAGACTTCATCAAATGATCAAACAAGCCCTTCGATAAACTCCGAGCCCGATACTCGCGACATCACATTAAGTTATATGTCATTGATAAATATCGATTTATATAAGTTTTATAAAATTGGCATAGCCCTTGCTCCAGTACCAATTGTCGCTTTTCGACGCGTAGCAATTTGCAACATGGGTTGGATGACCGCGAATCGCAAAATCGTACTCATAAATGGAGAGTTCATGAATACTCGAAGCATCAAATTGATCACTGCAGCAATGGCGCTCGCCTCATGGTTAGTAACAATCACTCCAGCGTCGGCGCAGTCAGCTACTGAAGCGCAATCTGCTGCTTCACTAGCGGTTGTCGTGGAATTCCTGGCCAATACCGCACCCGATAAAGTCGAAGCCGCGGCAATGAGGTTGGCAGCTCCAGACGCCACCTATGTTTCTCTAAACTTTGACAATCCAGAACTCAGAAAAATCATGCCGTGGACCGGCACAAACAAAGGTCCCAAAGCCTTTAGCTCTTTGTTTTTGCAGGTCTCAAACTACTGGAAAATCGAAGACTTTACGATTACTACCAAAATCGCTTCCGGCGAAGATGTCGCGATTTTCGGTAAGTTCACCTACCGCTCCGTGGCGGTCGGACATCTGTTCACATCACCGTTTTCCATCCATGCGAAAGTTCAGGATGGAAAGATGACCTATTTCCAGTTCATGGAAGATACCTACGCGTCTGCCAGTTCGTTCCGGCAGTCCGGTTCATGGACCGTGAAGACATCCAAAGATGCACTTCCCTTCAAGGTGGGAGCGAATTAGCCGCAGATGATGTGCACTTGCAAAAGCAGCTTGGCAAGCGTTTTTCGGGCATTTAACTGAACCCCGCGAACGCGGCTGAACAATGCTGCATTCGTAAATTCACGGGGCTTTTCGGCACCCCTGAACTCGTCCGGAAAGTGGCTTTTAACCCTACCAGGACGGGTAGCGTTCTGCTTGCGCAGCCACGCATAACGCCGCTTTCGTATTGCTCTACTTACCAAAGGAAATGCGCCATGTCCAACAAGTACTTAGAAATACTGACCCCGCAAAACAGCCAAGTGATTTTCATCGACCACCAGCCCCAAATGGCCTTTGGTGTGCAGTCGATAGATCGGCAGGTGCTGAAAAATAATGTCGTGGGGTTGGCCAAGGCTGCCAAAGCGTTCGGCATACCTACCACCATCACGACTGTGGAAACCGAGGGTTTCTCTGGCAATACATACCCTGAGTTGCTAGCGGTATATCCGCAGAACAAAATCCTCGAACGTACTTCAATGAACTCCTGGGATGACCAAAACGTTCGTGATGCCTTGGCAGAGTCCGCCATTGCCGGCCGTAAGAAGATCGTCGTATCCGGCCTGTGGACCGAGGTCTGCAACACGACCTTCGCACTGTCCTGCCTACGCGATACAGACTATGAAATCTATATGGTTGCCGACGCCTCGGGTGGCACCTCGGTCGACGCGCACAACTACGCCATGGACCGCATGATTCAGGCCGGTATCGTACCGGTTACCTGGCAACAGGTGCTGCTCGAATGGCAGCGGGATTGGGCGCGCAAGGAGACCTATGAAGCCGTGATGGGGATCGTGCAGGAACATTCCGGCGCCTACGGGATGGGTGTGGATTATGCCTACACCATGGTGCATAAGGCGCCTGAGCGGGTGCAACATGGCGAGCACATCGGTCCAAACCCTGCTAAATAAATCCGTTATGCAAGAGCTGTCGCGCAGGGCTGACGCGATAGCTCCACCCATCGGCGCTATTGTCCAAAACACGAGGTGGAGCATGAGGATGTATGCAGTTTAAAAGTCCAGTCAGACGTGAGTAACCGGTTCGCAAGGTTCGCTATTCCCTGAAGGCCCTGGAAACGGGCTTTATATCTGTGAGGCCTCTACCTATGACATCGCGCCGAAAACTTCTCCAGGCCGCCTCCACCTTAGCGTTAGGGGGTGTCTTTGGACGCAGCGCTTTTTCCGAAACGCTAAGTAGGGAAGGGCCCAATATGACCGATTCAATTCCGGACATCATTTTCCACAATGGCGAGATCACTACACTGGATCGCGCCAACCCAGTCGCCCACGCCGTTGCAATCAAAGACGGCAAGTTTCTGGCTGTAGGGTCAGACCAGGAAGTCATGGCGCTGGCTGGCTCAGCCACAAAAGTTGTCGACCTCAAGCGCCGTTGTGTGCTCCCTGGCTTAGTCGATAACCATACCCACATGGTCCGCGGCGGCCTTAACTACAATCTGGAATTGCGCTGGGACGGTGTGCGTTCACTGGCTGACGCCATGGACATGCTCAAGCGCCAAGTGGCTAACACACCAGCACCGCAGTGGGTTCGCGTGGTAGGTGGCTTCACTGAACACCAGTTCGTTGAAAAGCGTTTGCCAACCATAGCCGAGATCAATGCGATCGCGCCCGATACACCTGTATTTCTTCTGCATCTCTATGACCGGGCCTTGCTCAATGGTGCGGCCTTGCGCGCGGTCGGCTACACCCGAGATACCCCCGAGCCACCAGGCGGGAAAATTTACCGCGATGCCAATGGTGCGCCTACGGGCCTGCTGTTGGCCACGCCCAACGCGACGATCCTTTACGCCACGTTGGCCAAGGGACCGAAGTTGCCCTTCGACTATCAGGTCAACTCCACTCGCCATTTCATGCGCGAGCTCAATCGCTTGGGTGTGACAGGGGTTATTGATGCGGGCGGCGGTTTCCAAAACTATCCCGACGATTACGCAGTGATCCAGAAGTTGGACAACGATGGGCAAATGACGGTCAGGTTGGCTTACAACCTGTTCACTCAGAAACCCAAGGAAGAGAAGGAGGATTTCCTCAAGTGGACCTCCAGCGTTAAGTACAAGCAAGGAAACGACTACTTCCGTCACAACGGCGCGGGCGAAATGTTGGTGTTTTCCGCTGCCGACTTCGAAGATTTTCGCCAGCCGCGACCGGACCTGCAGCCCGAGATGGAGGGAGAACTGGAGGAAGTTGTGCGCATCCTCGCAGAGAACCGATGGCCGTGGCGGTTGCATGCCACCTACGACGAAACCATTACCCGAGCGCTGGATGTATTTGAGAAGGTCAACGAGGACATCCCCCTCGCTGGCATCAATTGGTTCTTTGATCATGCCGAAACCATCTCGGACAAATCGATCGACCGTATCGCCGCGCTCGGCGGTGGCATCGCTGTACAACATCGTATGGCTTATCAGGGGGAGTACTTCGTCGAGCGCTACGGCGCCCGTGCGGCGCAAGCGACCCCGCCCGTAGCGCGCATACTGGAAAAAGGGGTGAAAGTGTCTGCAGGCACCGATGCCACCCGGGTTGCCTCCTACAATCCCTGGATTTCGCTATCCTGGATGGTAACCGGTAAAACGGTGGGCGGTCTGAATCTGTACCCTCAACGAAACCTGCTTGATCGCGAAGCGGCGTTGCGGATGTGGACAGAGAATGTCGCCTGGTTTTCTAACGAAGAGGGCAAACGTGGTCGCATCCAGACCGGTCACTTTGCTGACCTGATTGTGCCAAGTAAGGACTACTTCTCTGTGCCTGAAGACGAGATTTCATTTCTTACCGCCGATATGACCGTGGTTGGCGGGCGCGTGGTTTACGGGGCCGGCCAATTCGCCAGGTTTGACGACAACCCGCTACCGCCCGCCATGCCTGACTGGTCGCCGACGCGTACCTTTAAAGGTTATGGCGCCTGGGGAGACCCAGACGGAGCAGGCAGAAACTCGCTGGCTCCGCTGCGCGCCCAAGTCGCGGCCTCGTGCGGCTGCGCAAGCTTTTGCGGCCTGCACGGTCACGATCATGCCGGTGCATGGGGATCCAATGCTCCAGTATCGGACCCCCGAAGTTTTTTTGGTGCCTTGGGCTGCTCCTGTTGGGCCGTGTAGAAATGGGCCGGTGATCGATCAGCTATCCTATGAGGGTCATCGGCCATTACTCCTGCGCTGCCAGCGCCTCAATCAGTTCTTGGGTGGTCACGATTGAATGAGCGAAGGTCGGCCCGTTCAACTCGTGGGGTGCTACGTGTTTGACGCTTTTGGCTGGGAGAATGGCGGCGAGGACGTTGCGGACCATTGCGCACGCTTTTGGCCAAGTGCGCTCTAAAGAGATTACAAGGAACTATGCAGCCACAAACTCGATCACCGTCTTGCCCTTGCCGCGGCCTTCGGCGACTTGGCGAAATGCCTCGTTGACGTCTTGCGGCGCAAAGTGCTGTTGATCCACGCGGATTGTCAGTTGACCCGCATTGGCCAGCGCAGCGGCCTGGCGCAGGATAGCGCCGTGGTGTTCGCGTCCTTTGCCGGTGAGCAGTGGCGCCAGGGTGAAGACGCCCGAGTAGGTGGCACTTTTGAACGATAACGCTGCCAGGCTGTGCTGGCCCCAACCCAGGCAGCTCAGCACGTGCCCGGTATAGGCTTTCACGGCTTTGAATGATGCATCCAGCGTGCTGCCGCCGACGGTGTCGTAGACAATGTCGAACCCTTCGCCGGCGGTGTAGTGCTCGACATAATCCTCAACGCTCTGTGCCTGATAGTCGATCGCTGTAGCCCCCAGCGAGCGTATGAAGTCGAGACTGCCCGCCGAACCGGTGGCGTAGACATCGGCACCGCGTGCCTTGGCCAGTTGCACAGCCACTTGGCCGACCCCACCCGCGCCCCCATGAATCAGGACACGCTGACCAGAGCGGACATTGGCGTGATCGACCAGACCTTCCCACGCGGTGATGAATACCAAAGGCAATGCAGCCGCCTCACGCATGCTGAGGGTGTGTGGCTTGACCGCGATCAGGCGGGCATCCACGGCAATGTACTCGGCCATGGTGCCTTGGGCACCGCCGATCCCGCCGGGCATGCCGAAGACTTCCTGGCCCGGGGTGAACCCGTCTACCGCTTCGCCCACTTCGACCACCGTACCGGCAAGATCAAGGCCGAGCACGGCCGGCAGCGTTTGGCGGGCGTGGGCCCCTGCGCCGGCGGCAATTTTGGTATCGAGCGGATTGACCCCTGCGGCGTGAACCTTGACCAGGACTTGCCCCTTACCGGCAACAGGGCGATCGATGTGACGGATGGCCAGAGGGGATTGAGCGGACTCGGCGATGGCGGCAAGCATGGAATGTTTCATGACGGGAACCTGTGTTGGGATGGACGCTTACAGATTGCCGCGCTTTAATCATTCCGATAAGAAACCCAATTTGCATATGACTTATTCCCCAAAGAGAACCAATCGTCGATGGATCTGTTCGACAGCATGCATGTCTTTGTCCGCGTCGTGGAGCGCGGGTCTTTCTCGGCGGTCGCCCGTGAACTGAACATGGGGCAGCCGGCGGTGAGTAAACAAGTGCGCGCGCTGGAGCAGTACCTGGGTGGGCCATTGTTCGCACGCAGCACTCGGCACCTGGCCCTGACCGACCAAGGTCAACGCTTCTACGACCACTGCCAGGAAATTCTCGGCCACGTCGAAACTGCCACGCGAAGCTTCACCAGTGGCCAGGAGCAGATTGCCGGCCCTTTACGAGTCGCCGCCCCGGTCAGTTATGGAAGGTTATGCATCGCACCGCTCATAGGCACTTTCCTGCAACGCCATCCTGATGTGCGGATTGACTTGCGGCTGAGTGACCACAATGAAGACCTGCTCAAGGAAAACATCGATCTGGCGATCCGCATTGGCGTAGTGAAGAGCGAGGGATTGGTGGCATTGCCACTGGGCAATAGCCCGCGGCGTGTCTATGCGGCGCCCGGTTATCTGGATCTACACGGCGTGCCACGTGAGCCCAGCGAACTGTCAGGACACAACTGCATCGGCTTCACGTTGCTGGAGCATTACGACCGTTGGCACTTTACGCACCTCGGCCAGGCGTTCGATGTAGGTATCCAAGGCAACGTCACCAGCAACAGCAGCGAGGCCATCCGCGAAATTGTGCTTTCCGGCCTGGGTATTTCCCTCTCACCGCAATGGCTGTTCACAGCTGACGTCGAGCAGGGCAGTGTGAGTACCGTACTCGACAACTATCAGACCAGCGCGCTGCCTGTCAGCGCCGTACTCAGCCGCGAGCGGCGACGTTCAGCGCGGACGATGGCGTTCATCGATTTTCTACGCGAGCAATTGTTGTAGCAGCGCCTTGGCATACGCCGTCCGCTGCTTTCTTTTCCGGGACCCTAAAACTGGCTGATGACAGTCCCAAGTCGATTACTGCCGTATTTTTCCATCTACCAGACATTTGATGCGGCCGAGTATTGGCACGGCAGCACGTGCCGGGGAGGTCAGCTCATGAGCGTACGCCTGCGGCCTGCTGCAACCGCCGTACCGCGTCTCGGGCCTGGGCGCCGAGTTCGGCCAGGTCGAAGTCAGGCAACTGGTCGTCGTGTACGGTCAACCGGCCACCGACCAGCAAGGCGCGCAAGGTCGGGCGTCCCCCGCCCACCACCGGCCCGATCGCCGGGTCATGCAGGCCGAAGTATCGCGGCTGGTCCAGCCGGTAGATCGCCAGGTCGGCCGCCATGCCCACTTGCACGCTGCCCACGGCGTCCAGCCCCAGCACCCGAGCCCCGCCAGACGTACCCCAGCGCACCACGTCTTCCACCGTGGCCGCGCTGGCACCGCCTTCTTCGTCGCCGCCGGCATAACGCGGGCGGGCCCGTTCGCCAAGTCTGGCCCGTTGCATCAGCCAGGCGGCGTGGGTTTCGCTGATCATGTCGCAGGCCTCGTTGGAGGCGGCGCCATCCACGCCAATCGACACCGGCATTCCCGCAGCCTCCATGGCCACCACATCGGCAATGCCACTGCCCAGGCGGCCATTGCTTTGCGGGCAATGGGCAATGCCCGTACCGCTGGCCCCGAGCATGCGGATTTCCTCGGCGTCGAGTTTCACCAAATGCGCGAACCACACGTCCGGGCCGAGCCACTCGTGTTCGGCACAGAACGCCACTGGCGACATGCCGTGGCGTTGCTGCACCTCATTTTGATATTCGACGGTTTCGCTCAGATGGCTGTGCAGGCGAATGCCCAGTCGCCGTGCGACCCGGGCGGTTTCGCGCAGGTGTTCGGCAGGCATGGAGTAGGGTGGGCTGGTGGGCGCCATCACCACCCGCCGCCAGGCATCGGCGGCCGGGTCGTGGTAGCGCCGCACCAGACGCTCGACGTCGTTCAGATATTGCTCCAGGGTCTCTGGCCCAGCCACGGACTTGCCTTCGGCTTGCCGTGCTTGCGTGGCGCCGCCACGGCAGAGGACAAACCGCAGCCCCAGCCGTTCGGCTTCCTCGAACAGCACCTCGGCACTGTCAAAGTCCATGCCCGGCAAGTACAGGTAATGATGGTCTGCGACGGTGGCGCAGCCGGATCGTGCCAATTCGACCAGGCCAATGCGTGCGGCGAGGCGAAAGCTTTGCTCGTCAAACGCGCCGCGATAGCGATAGGGCACGGCACCCAGCCAGGCTCCCAGGCTCTGGTCGATACCTGCGGGAATGCCTTTGAGCAGCGACTGAAACAGGTGATGGTGGGTATTGACCCACGCCGGGTAGACCACGCAATCGGTGGCATCCAGCACTCGCTCGCCGGGCTGGGGTTGCAGGGCGCCGATGGCGCTGATGCGGCCGTCGACGATACGGATATCAGGCCCGGCATGGCGCGCCGCCGCGCCGGACAAACCGGTGAGGATCGCGCTGGCGTTACGTACCAGCCAGCTATTTTCAAGCTTCATGTGAGGCTCCATGCGCCGCGCCTGCGGCGGGTCAAAAGGTTCAGCCGAGTTCGCTTTCGTGCCAGTTGCGCAGGCTCAACCGGGCCAGCACGGCCATCAGGCTGAATAGCGCGACACCGGTCAAGGCGATCAGCAGCAGGGCAGCGAACAGCCTTGGAATATTCAGTTGAAAGCCGGCCTGGAGGATCTGATACGCCAGCCCGGCACCGGTGCCCCCGGTGCCGGCAACGAACTCCGCCACCACCGCGCCGATCAACGCCAGCCCGCTGGCAATGCGCAGCCCGGCAAAAAAACACGGCAGGGCGCTGGGAATGCGCAGGCGCAGCAGCACCTGCCAGCGGCTGGCGCGGTTCAGGCGGAACAGATTGAGCAGGCCGGGGTTGACGCTGCGCAAGCCGAGTACGGTGTTGGCGATGATCGGGAAAATCGCCACAAGAGTCGCGCAAATAACCAACGCCAGCGTGGTGTTGCTGCACCAGATGATGATCAGCGGTGCCACGGCCACCACCGGCGTCACCTGCAACAGGATGGCGTAGGGAAACAGGCTGGCTTCCAGCACGCGGCTCTGCACAAACACAAAGGCCGCCAGGGTGCCGATAAGCACCGCCAGCGCAAAGGAGAAAAAAGTGATCTTCAAGGTCATCCACAACGCAACGAACAGCATCGGGCCATCGCTGATCAGGGTGCGGCCGATATCGACCGGGGAGGGCACCAGATACACCGGCACCTTCCAGGCCACACATGCCAATTGCCACAGACCCAGCAATACCGCGCCGAGCAGCAGCGGCGAGACGATGCGCAACACCGTGGGGTGACGTAACCAGGGAGTAAAGGACGTGTTCATGAGCGGGCTCTCAGTGAAGTCAGCAAGAATCGCCATTGGCCTCGGCCAGCAGCCGGGACAGGCGTGCGCACTGCGCGATAAAGGCCGGGGAGGTGCGGTAGGCCTCGTCTCGTTCCAACGGGCCGTCGATTTCGATGTCGGCGATTACCCGGCCCGGGCGCGCCCCCATCACCACCACCCGCGATGACAGGTAGACGGCCTCGAAAATGCTGTGAGTGACGAACACCACGGTCAGGTCGCGGCTAGCCCACAGCTGACGCAGGTCGCTGTCGAGCTTGTTGCGGGTGAACTCATCCAGGGCGCCGAAGGGCTCGTCCATCAGCAGCAGATTGGGCTCGGTGGCCAAGGCCCGGGCGATGGACGCGCGCATTTGCATGCCGCCGGACAGTTCCCGCGGGTACACCTGGCTGAAGCGGTCCAAGCCGACAAGGGCAAGGGCGGCGTCGACCTTTGGCTGGCTCTGGGCTTTGGGCACATTGGCCAGATCCAGCGGCAGGCGCACGTTGTCGCTGACCTTCGCCCAAGGCATCAGGGTCGCCTCCTGGAACACCATCGCCAGGCTTTGCCCTTGGGTCGGGCTGGCCGGGCTGTCTTTGCCCCACCAGCGCACGTGGCCAGCGGAGGGCTTTTCGAGGCCAGCGAACATTTTCAGCAGGGTGCTCTTGCCGCAGCCCGAAGGGCCGAGCAATGAAACGAACTCGCCGCGCTGAATGGCCAGCTTCACCCGGCTCAAGGCCTGGGTACCGTTGCTGTAGGTTTTTTCCACCTGATTGGCGAACAGCGGTGTTTGCACGCCGACGCTGTCGCCCCGTGGCAACGCCTGTGGCAGGGCGTTGGCCCCAGTTATGGTTTGCATCAACATAGCGCTCTCCCCTTGGGTCATGAGCGTCCGGTAAAGCCCCGGCACACCGGGGCGCTGACTTCAATGGCTGAGGAACACTTCACTTTCACCATGGGCTTCGAGCAGGCCCAGCAGTTGCCGGCGAATCACCAGGCCAGGCTTGTCCGACGGCATGTGCAGTTCCACTCGCCGGCGAGTATCGACACAGGCGTCGTAATCGGTGGCTTCGAGGATGTCGCGGTCTTCGGCGGTGATCGCTGCGTCCCAGTCGATCAGTTCCTGGGTCGAGCATTGCTCTTCGCTGTCATTGCGGTACAGCCACTGGACCAGCATCAGTCGCCCGTCTTCCATGGGCGTCGCGCAGTTGTAGATGATGTGGTGGATGCCGCTGTCCGGATACATGCAGCCAAAGCGCCGGGAGAACGGCAGGTAATAGCGGTTGATCAGGTGGCGCTGGGTAATCGGCTCGCGAGTGCCGGTGATGCGATAGCTTTCCTCAGGATTGCGGATCGGTACCCGGGTCTCCGCCTCGAAGCCGTAGTCGGTTTCGCGAAACTCGTAGCCGGCCGGCGCGGGCTGGTCGAAAAGGCCGAAGTTGGCTTTGTGGACGAAGGAAAAATGCGAGTTGTCAAAGGAGTTTTCCATGACCCGCAGCGGGCTGGTTTTCCACTCTTCATAAAACTGGAAGATGCGCCGGTAGCCCGGGGCGCCATCCTCGGGAAACTCAGGGATTGGTTGCAGAGGATCGTCGAGGGCAACCCAGGCGTAGCCGTATTTTTCCTGGCAGTGAAAGGCCTGGACCGAGGCGCCCGGCGGAATCATGCCAGCGGGGTTTTGCGGGATCTTCACGCAGGTGCCGGTGCAGTCGTATTCCCAGCCGTGATAGCCGCAGGCGATGTTGCCGTCCTCGCTGACAAAACCTTTCGAGAGCTTGGCGGTGCGGTGGCAGCAACGGTCGCGCATGGCCACCGGGGTGCCGTCGGGGCGCTTCCACAGCACCAGCGCCTCACCGAGTAAAGTGAAGGGCTGCGGGCCGGCATCCAGCGCGGTCATGGGCAGCAGGGCGTACCAGAAACGGCGCAATACAGGTTGTTTGGTGACCAACATAACAAGTGTCCTCACGGTAATCGTTCAGCCGGCTCTTGGGCTCGGGCTCTGGGTTCAGCAGTCTTGCAATCAGGCTCAGCGGCTGGCGGACTGTTCGGCGCCAGGCAGTACCTTCAAGTCCTTGACGAAGCGCGTGGTGTAGGCCTTCTGCCAAGGCGCATCGGCACCGAGCAGGCCGGCGTCGACCATGAAGTTTCGGGTGGCCTGCCAGCGCGCATCGCTCATCACACCGATGCCTTGGCTGGCGGCATCACCGCCGGTGACCAGGCGATATTGCTTGAGCGTCGACAAGCCCCAGGCGAGCAATTCATCGCTCATGTTCGGGTTGTCGGCCTTGATCAGGTGGTTGGCGCTCGGGTTGTCGAGGTAGCGCTTCCAGCCCTCCATGGACGCGCGAACGAAGCGCTGGACCCGATCCGGATGCTGATCGATCACGTCCTGGCGAGTGGCCAGGGTCGAGCCGTAGGGCGGGTAACCAGCGTCGGCAAACAGGAAGAAGTTGGCTTTCTCCCCGGCCTTCAACGCCTGGAACAACTCGGAGCTGGCATAGGCCTGCTGCGTGGTGTTGGCGTTCGCGAGGAAGGGTTGCAGGTTGAAGGTGTAGGGGCGGGCCTGGCTGTCCTTGAGCTGATATTTTTCCTTGAGCCAAGGCCACCACGTTTGCTGGCCCGAGGTGGACACCAGCACCTGTTTGTTCTGCAAGGCATCCAGGCCGCTCACATCGGCATGGGTCAGCAGACCCTGAGGATCACCTTGAAAGGGCGCGGCCACGGCCACCACCGGCAGGCCTTGCTCCACACTTTTGAGAATCTGCAAGTCGTAGTTGACGATGAAATCGGCCTGCTTGTTGAGCAGCAGCTGCATGCCATTGACCTGCGGCCCACCCATGCGGATGGTCACGTCCAGGCCTTCTTTTTCATACAGTCCATCCGCCAGGGCCTGGTAGAAACCGCCCTGTTCAGCTTGGGCATACCAGGAAGTGAGCAGCACCACCTTGTCATTGGCCAAAGCCAGTGGAGACGCGATCAGGGCGGCGGGCACAAGCGCCATGGCCAGTAGCGAGCGAAGCGGTTGACCCAAGGCAAAGCGAATTTTCATGATGTGTTCTCCACAACGATTCGAAAACCGCCGCGCGCCAATCGGCACGCCAGCGAGGGACCGATTGGAGAGAACAAGGGGAGGAGAGAGGGCGTATATGCGTAGTTACACGGCTGACACTTCTCTCTTGCCCGGGGCGCTGGCGCCGCGTTCAAGCATCCAATCGGACGTACGCCCACAGGGAGGGGCGCAAGAGCAATGCCCGGTGCCATTGCTGGCACTGACCGCTTCTACTCGAAAGTGGTAATAGCCAAAAGTGTGCCAAGCCGTCGCAGGCCCGCCCTCATGGGATCCGGCGGGCGAGGCAATCAGCAGGAGGTGGGCAGGCGATTCGCAACGGTGCGAATTCAAGTGGGCGCGCCTCAATCTGGTGCGCAACCGATGGCTGCAAAGTATTCAGTTTTACGCATCGATTGTGCTGAATGAGGGTTGAAGATTGTATTCGCTCAGTTGGCACAACCCCTGCTTAGTCCGGAATCGAGTAGAAGCGGTCAGCACAGAGGGCTCTCAACAGAACCCGAGGTGCAGGGCATTGCTCTGGCGGCATTACGCCGCGTACCCGGCAAGGGTCGCCCCTCGTTAATTTGAGGGCCAGAGCAGCTGCTTGATCCGCAGCTCGGGCATGCCTTGCCGGTGATATCCGCTAATCACCTGACAAGGGCAGCCCATGAACGCATCGCGTATTCCATTACTTGCACCTTCACTGCTGCGTCGCAGCCTGGCGCCGCTGTTAGCTCTGGCCAGCGCCGGCGCCGAAGCTGGCCCTCTGTTGTGGAACGACAACAGCTTGAGCTACCTCTACGGCCAGCATTTCAAAGTCGACGGCACTGGCGACGATACTCAGCAAACGCTGAGCTTCGAACACGCCAGCGGCTGGACGTGGGGCGATATCTTCATGTTCGTCGACAACAAATGGTCCAACGGACTCTCGGGTGCCGACGGCCATTCCTACTACGGTGAATTCTCCCCACGGCTGTCGCTGGGCAAAATCAGTGACCGCTCCCTGAGCTATGGCATCGTCAAGGACGTCCTCATCGCCGCCACCTACGAGCGCGGTGAAAACCGCAATCGCAAATACCTGCTGGGTCCCGCTGTCGACCTCGTGCTTCCAGGCTTCGATCGCTTTTCCCTGAATACCTACTACCGCAAACCCGACGGCATCACCGGTAAGGCCTCAGGTCAATGGCAGATCAACCCGACCTGGTCCATGACCCTCCCGGTGGGTCGCTCCGACATTCTTTTCGACGGCTATCTGGAGTGGTACGTCAACGACGTCGGCAACAAAGGCACCTCCAACTATGTGGCCAGGAGCTTTCACTTCAACCCACAAGTCAAATACGACGTGGGCAAGGCGCTGGGGCAACAGCAAAAACGTTTTTATGCGGGACTTGAGTGGGATTACTGGTCGAATAAATACGGGATTGAAGACACGAGCGGATTCCCTACCGACCAGAACGCGTTGAGTCTCCTGCTCAAGGTGCATTTTTGACGAGGCCGATCGCCCATTGCAGAAAGCGGCCTTGACGCACCTCCTCGGCAAACGGGCGAAACCGGTGGGGTTCATCGCCATTACACCTGCGCTGCCAGCGCCTCAATCAATTCCTGGGTGGTGACAATTGAGTGAGCGAAAGTCGGCCCGTTCAACTCGTGGGCGGCGTGCATCATTTCCGCGCGGAAAGCGGCGGTCGCATCGCGCACCAGCGTGACGTGGTAGCCCAATTCCGAGGCGTAGCGGGCGGTCGCTTCGATGCAGGTGTTGGCGAGCAGGCCGACGATGATGACGTGGGTGATGCCTTTCTGCTTCAGGCGAAAATCAAGGTCGGTATTGGCAAAGCCGCTGGCGCCCCAATGTTCCTGCACGACAATGTCGCCGTCCTTCGGCGCGAAATCGGGATGCCATTCGCCGCCCCATTCACCACGTGCGAAGTGGTGCATGTGCATGATTTTGCACTGGGTCGGTGTTGGATGATCCCAGCCTTCGTAGTCGCCATGTTCCCAACGGTGGTGCGGCACGATGACCACCGGAATGTTCTGCGCTCGTACGGCGCGATCGAGGGCTCGCAGGTTGTCGAGCAGCCCGACCTGTTCGGCAATCGGCTTGATCAAGGGGAAGACCTTGCCGTTTTCCGAGAGAAAATCGTTGTACGGATCGACCAGCAGATAAGCGGTGCGGTTCAGCGGATAAGGGGCGTTCGACATGACGATGTACTCCACGCAAGTTGAGTGACCGACGCGGTGCCCGAAGCATCGCGTTAGAAAGTCGCTTTGTCAGGCCGGGGCGGACTCTCGTGCCACTTGCCTGAGGATTTGTTCGTATTCCGTGACTGAGAGCGATCCGGACACCAACTGACGACCGTTCAGCACCATGGCCGGGACCGAGTTGATCCCGCGTTCAAGGTAGAAACCTTCAAGTTCACGGACCTCGTGAGCGAACGCCTCGCTAGTCAAAATCTCGCGGGCGCGGGTGGTTGAAAGTCCCGCTTCACCGGCCAGGCGCACCAGTGTTTCGTGGTCGCTGGGGTTCTCGCCATTGGTGAAATAAGCCTCGATCAGGATTTTCTTCAGCACGACCTGGCGGCCTTCCTGCACGGCCCAGAGCAGAAGGCGATGGGCATCGAAGGTGTTGTAGAAATGGCTGCGCTTTTCCAGGTCGAACTGAAAACCGATGGCTTTGCCGCGCGTGACGATCATTTCATTGCGCGAGGCGACTTCTTCGGCGCTGCGCCCGTATTTGCGCATCATGTGCTTGATGGCGTGCTCGCCCTCGGCCGGCATGTCCGGGTTCAGTTCGAAGGGCTTGAAGGTCAGCTCCACGGCAACCTCGCCGGCAACATTGGCGATGGCTTGTTCCAGCGCTGTGGCCCCGAGTGCGCACCAGGGGCACACGACATCCGACACAAAGTCGATACTGACGGGGAAAGTCATTTCTTCGACTCCGTCAGTTGTTGGCGGTACTCGGTGGTGGTAATTCCGGCATAGCCCCAGTTGTCGGTGTCGACCTCTTCAATAACGATATGGGTGAGGTGCGGGTCCTTGTTGAGGACGGTTTGCATGGTTTTGGTGATCTCGGCGATGACTTGAGATTTCTGTTCTTTGGTGACGCCGTCGCGAGTAATACGAACGCTGATGAAAGGCATGGGATAAGTCTCCAGTAGGCGCCCCATCGACATGATGAGGGGAGCAGTGGGATGGACTTTAGAGTGTTGCGTTCAGGGGATAAATCAGGGGCGGAGAACATCACTTATAACGCGATGTAATCAATACAACTGAGGGCTTTGCAGAAGGTAAATCGCCCTCCCTGGCTGCAGGCGCGGGGAGGGCGAGTGCTACGGCGAGAGGAATCAGTTCTGCGCTTTGCTCATGCGGGTAAATAGCTCGGTGGGTACTTTCTTGCCGTTGGAAATGTACTGGTTGGTTCTGAACTTGTAGACCTCACCTTCCGAAAGAAAACCATCGTGGTTGGTGTCCATCGCTTTGAATTCTTCACCGCCCTGAGGTGCCACAGTCAGCAGTTCTTTTTGGGAGACGAGGCCATCGTGGTCGGTGTCTGTGCGAGCGAAAGAGTCGTCGCCACATTTGCCTTCACCGCACTTGCCTTCGGCAGTAGCGGACTTGTCGCTGGCTTCGCTGGTCCCGCATTTGCCTTCTCCACATTTGCCCTCGCCGCGCTTGCCTTCGCCGGTTTTATCGGCCGATGCCAGTTGGTAGCCTTGGGACAAAGGCTCAACAGCAAAAGCCGCAGACGATGCCAGGCTCATGCCACTGGCTAAAGCAATTGCGGCCAGGCCAAGACTGGTTTTGTTCGACATTGGTTTACGGTACATAGTGCTTCTCCAGATGCTTTGCGCGGCCAGGCCGCGGTTAATGCCACAGGGCGGATAGACCCTCAAGGAAGTTCGAGGCGAAAGGCACAAGCGTCTTCCACTTCGATACAGCGTCCTTGTTCGGGTAGGCCTATTTAGCGGGAGTCATGTATCGGCGATGTATCGGCGAGCGGAGCATTTGTAAGCCAATCCCAAGACTTAGCGTTTGGGTACATAGAGATACAAAAACCGACCTCAGCCTTTGCTCGTCAGTCAGGACAACAGCTTTAAAGCGGGTGTCGCGGCTACGCCGACGGCAGCTTGCGCATGCAGCTGGCGCAGCAGCACCAGTGCGTCAGCGACGAAGCCGGTCACGTCTGTTGCACCAGCCTCCTCAGCCAAAGCGTGCAACTGCGCTCGACCATCCATGTCAGGAAACTGCTCGATCCGCTGCAACAAACGGAACGCGAGAGGGCTGACCTGGGAGAATTGCACTTGGCCACTCGGCACACGGCTGATCAGCAGCAACGTTGGTTGTTCTGGCGGTTCAGGAGGCAGATGACCTGGCCCGAGACGATGTACGGCCCAGGTGTAAGCCAGCGGCCAGACGAGCGGGGAGAGCCTGAGGGGACGGTCGAGTAAATGCGCCGCATCACTGGCCTTTAACGGCGCAGCGTCCAACTGTTGAAGCGCCATTTCCACCCACTCGTAATGAGCCAATTCAGGCAAGAACGGGTACCAGGGGTGTTCGTGACCGGGCGAGTCTTCCAGGCTTGCTACGAAGTCTACAAACTCACGAGCAATTTCTCCGAAGCGTGGCGTTTGCGCGCGGTAATCACGCAAAAAACGTCGTACCAGCGCACGCCAACCGGCATCACCCAGCACGGCAACCAGCACCGGAAACGTTCCACCCAGCAACCCCAACAGATTGTTCAACACCAGGTTGAGATAGACCTGTGCTCTCTCGGGATTCATCTGCGCAGGCGGCGCATAACTGTCCGGGTCACGCAGGTACCGGGTCAGCGCGAGCTGCTGACTGTGCAGACTTGAAGGGGAGTCAGCCATCGACGGTCACCCGCACCAAAGCATTGGCGTCGCGTTGCAAGCGCCTGATGGTGTTCAGCTCAGCCACCAGTTCGTCGTAGGACGGAAAGTTGAAATCGCGCTCCAGCAGGGTTGGCTTCACACCGAACAGGCCATAAGCCTGGCCCAGCAATGACCAGACTACCGGTTTGACCGACGCACCATGGGTGTCGATGATCAGGTCCTCAGCTTCGTCGTAATGGCCTGCCACATGCATGGCGACTACGCGTTCTGGTTCCAGGCCGGCGAGGAAAACCGCTGGATCGAAGCGGTGGTTTACCGAGTTGACGTACACATTGTTAACGTCGAGCAACAAGTCGCAATCGGCCTCGCGGAGCACTGCATTGGTGAACGTCAGTTCGTCCATGTCCTGATGAGCACCGGCGTAGTAGGAGACGTTTTCTACAGCAAGACGACGACCGAGAATGTCCTGTGCACGGCGGATGCGCGCAGCAACGTGATGAACGGCCTCCTCAGTGAATGGCAACGGCAGCAGGTCGTATAAATGGCCATCGTCACTGCAGTAACTCAGGTGTTCGCTATAGAACGGCACGTTAAAGCGATCAAGAAACCCGCGGACTTGCTCAAGAAAAGGTTCGTCCAGCGGTGCACTGCCACCCAGCGACAGTGACAGGCCATGGCATGACAACGGATAGCGTTCAGCCAGCAATCGCAAGGCTTCACCATGAGCGCCGCCGATGCCGATCCAGTTCTCTGGAGCAACCTCCAGAAAATCGAAATCCCCGACTGGAGCGTCACGAAGCGTGTTGAGCAGCGCACGGCGCAATCCCAGCCCGACGGTCCCCTCAAGGGGGAACTGTGGAACGAAATGTGTTGATGATGAAGTGTTCGTTTGCATGAGTTCAATACTCCGATTCGACGTCTGGAACCCCCGATCCACAGCACCTCCACGGTTACCGCTGGCAGCCGGGGGGTGTGAATCGGGTGATTGAAACCCGCCACGGTTCTGCTCAAACGAGGTTGATCACCACGTTGATGTTGTTCCGCGTCGCTTTGGAGTACGGGCATGTCTGGTGTGCAGTATCGATCAGGTCTTGAGCAACGTTGCGATCCAGCCCGGGAAGGAAGACGTTGAGGCGAGCCTGGAGGAAATACGCACCATCGGTTGTGCCTAGATCGACTTCGGCGTCGACCGCAAGGTCAACCGGGAGGGTGACTTTCAGCTTGCTCGCCGCTAGTCCCATTGCACCGATAAAACAGGCCGACCAACCTGCGGCGAACAGCTGCTCTGGGTTGGTACCGGCACCAGAGGTGCCAGGCGACGACAGTTTTATATCCAGTCGGCCGTCGTCACTGACGGCGGTGCCATTGCGACCACCCGAGGAGGTATGGACTTTGCCGGTGTACAGCACTTTATCAATATGGGTCATGGTGAAACTCCTGATTAACTAGCGGGGGTTGAGAGCGATAACCTCGGTGACGCGATAACACTCAGCGTGCATTCAAACGCTTGAGATACCGACCGATGAATGCATCCAGGCTCAGCTTGCCGGCGCCTGTGAATACCAGTGGCAGAAGTGCGACGAGATAGATCAACGGCAGCTTGAAATTGCCGTAGCCTTTGTTGCTGATGGAGTACCCCATAGCCAGTTCACTCAACGTCGACCACTCTGCTGGCCAGTGAACTGCGGCAGTTGCCACGACGGTGACTACTATGAGGATCAGTGCCGAAAGACGTGTTCCCAGGCCTACAAGCAAAGCAATGGAACAGAGCAGCTCTGCCCACATGGATAACTGCCAATTGAACGTAGTCGGCAGCTGATTGAAGGGAAAAGGAAAGGCCCCTTGAATGCTGGGGAACCAGTTCTCACCGTTCCACTTTTCCCATCCCGCTTCAAAAAACTCCCAGGCCAGAAAAACGCGCAGGCTCAAAGGGGCGATCCAGTCTCCAGCGCGATCGAGATTAAGTTGCAGCCGATTCAAGACCGATGACGCGTTTGTATGCATGGGTTTAATCCTCCGACTTGTCGTCAAGAAAGTGGAAGCCGTTCAGGTGCTTCCAATGACAGGTGTCAGGCACAGGAGCACTGCGCTGGCTGTGAGCGCAGTTCATCGTGCTGGTGTATCTCGCTTGTGTCTGAGGGGGCGGGAAGATCAATGTTGTGTAACGTGTTTGCGTCCGTACACACTTGGATACAGAGCAGTGCCTGTCGAGGGCGCTATTTTGGAGTTGGGATATACGATCGGCTGCGTTCTGCCGGTGACTGGCGGGAGGATTTCTGGCAGGGCGTAGTCATCCTGGCCGCCAATAATCTGTATTAACAGAGGAATGTCCCGAGGATTTGGTCAGTTGTAACAGCGGTGTGCTGGCCAACCCGTGCGTGAACAGCGCGCGAATGCGAGTTTGCCAGGCGTTGAATGCAGCCGCGGCATGACAGATATTTTGCTGGAGTGAAGGGCTAAGCCTGGCCCAGCCCTGTAAATCAGTGCTGTCGCAGTTATCTGCGCCTCATTTTTTCTCGGCGCTGACCTGGCCGGTATATTTGGGGAGGTTGATTTCCACATCGGCTTTTTGTTGCAGGCCTAGTTCCATGAGCCGGCCGATATGGTGCTGGGCTGCGGGGCGTCGAACCGAGTTGAGAAAACCTGTCCATTCCTTACCGATGTCTTCGTTTGGGGGCAGGGAGGCTATGTTCACCAGATCCTTGATCTCGCCCAGAGATTGCTTGTCGAAGGTGGCAATGCGGCGAGCCAGAGTGTCGACAAAGCCGTTCAGTTCCCCTTCGGGGAAGCTGCGGTTTACGTAGCCATAACGCTCGGCCAGCTTGCCGTCGATGTCGCTACCGCTCAGCAAGACCTCTAATGCGCGGCCGCGGCCGATGAGACGCGGCAGACGTGCCATTGGGCCTCCACCAGGGACGAAGCCGGCGCCAATTTCAAATTGGGACAGCACTGCCTTGTCGCTGGCAAAACGCATATCGCTGGCCAGGGCCAGTTCGCTGCCTACGCCTGAGGCGCGGCCGTTGATCATTGAGATGGAAACCACTGGGGACTTACTCAGGCGTACCAGCATGTCCGGAAGTGGCGGTAGGCCGGTCTTCCCGTTAGGCATTTCCAGGGTCCGCTCCAGAGGCTCCGCAAAGTCGTAGTGGGTCAGGAAGAAACCAGGAACCTTGCTTTCAAAGACCACCACTTTGAGCTTGTTGTCGCTTTCGATCGCGCTGATCACCTTCTCGAGCTGAAAGGTAGAGTCAGGGCCATATATGTTGAAAGGCGGGTTATTGATCTGCACCCGCCAGTATTCCGGGCTGATTTTTTCAATGAGAAACTGGTTGGGTGAGGAGGAGGCAGATTTAGGGGGGCTGGCAGAGTCGGCTGCCAGGGCTTGACCCGCCATGGCAGTACCGCCAAGCAGCATGCTGACGGCGAGAGTCGCGCTTACGATACGTCGTAGTTTCATGGAGAACTCCAACTTAATCGAATGAACTGCGATGAATTGACCTGAATCCTGTTCAGGATCATGAGCACCGGATGATGCTCGACTCAGCAGTATGATCCGCAGCCGCGTTTTGGCAAATTCAGGCGCCACTACGAGCGGCAGCCGTGGCGCAGGCAAGGTTTCTGGTCATGGAAGCCAGTTCTGCAAACAAGCCAGCCAAGCCGAACTCACTCCCTCATATGCTTACCAAGAAATGCCCCCACCAACCCGGCAATCTGCCCAGGCTGCTCATCCAGCGCGAAATGCCCGGCCTCCAATACATGAATCTCTGCATTCGGCAAATCCCGGCGATACGCCTCGGCCTCAGCCACATCAAAAGACGGATCAAACTTGCCCCACACCACCAGGGTCGGCGGTTGATGTTCGCGCAACCACGCTTGCCACTTCGGATAGCTGGCGACGTTGTTGCGATAGTCGTAGAAAAGATCACTCTGTATATCCGCTTGCTGTGGCTGGTTCAGGAAGTTGAACTCATCGGTCCACAGATCCGGATTGAAAAGCTCGATATTCGGGTTGGACCCCACATGCCGTTGCCGAGTGGTCGCGAAGGAGAAAAAACTTGCCCGCAGTCCCGCCTCGTTTGCCGTCCGATTGGCCCAGAACTCACGACGTTTTTGCCACAACGGCCCCAAACCATCCTCATGGGACACTGCATTCTGAACAATCAGCGCCTGCAACCGTTCAGGATGAGCCAGCATCATCCTGAAGCCCACGGGGCCGCCGTAATCCTGAACATACAGCGCATAATTTTTCAGCCCCAACGCGTCAGTGAAATGCTCCATTACACTGGCCAGATGATCGAAGTTATAGGCAAACGCCTTGGGGTCGGGCGCATCGCTATGACCAAAGCCAGGATAGTCCGGCGCAACCAGATGGTAATGCTCAGCCAGCCGCGCCAGCAGCGGGTCATACATGCGCGAAGAACTGGGGAAACCGTGCAGCAATAATAAGGTAGGCGCATCCGGCCGACCGGCTTCACGGTAGAAAATCGTCAGGTCATCGACCTTGATACTTCGGTAGGCGACTGCCAGTTGCGCGGTGGAATATCTCGCCGAATCGGCAGCTTGGGCAGTGCCGGATAGAGACAAACTCAAAGCGCAACCAAGGGCCAGGGCAGACAACAATTTACTCATCGCAGGGCTCCGACAGAAGGGTGGAAGGAGGTGACTGATAACGGTGCCACCTCGATGTATCCACCCTGTATCGGTTTTGTAATCGCCGGTATGTTTCCCGGGGGAACTTACACAGCGATACACACCCCGCACGTCCCCGCGCGCTCTTGTTGGGGCGCGGTGGATTTGTAATGGCGGGTCTGGAACCGCCTAAGGTATCAAGCGCATCTCCCGCAGCCTGTCGAACACGTCAAAAAATGCCTGATCGCTCGCTTGGTAGGCAGTGAAGCCCATCAGGCGGCTTTTCGACATGTCCGTGACCACTTCGATTGGGCGGCCAAGGTCGGCATCGGTATGCCATGGGGAAATCAGACGTCCAATGTCGGACTCTTTCAAACCGTGCTCGGCGACTATTTGCGTCCAAACGGCTTGATCGTCCGCCATCTGCTTCTCTAGAGGCGAGGGTGACGCAGGATAGTCAGCAGCAGGCAGGTCGAAGTATTCGGCAATTCGGCTCCACATCCATTTCCAGCGGAATACATCGCCATTGGTGATATTGAATGCCTGATTTGCCGCAGCCGGCGTGGTGGCCGCCCACAGTTGCTGTTTCGCCAACTGCCGCGCATCGGTCATGTCGGTGAGGCTGTCCCACTGCACTTTTGATCCTGGAAACACGAAAGGGCGATTGGTGTGTTTGCAAATCGAGGCATAGACGGCGAGGGTGGTTGCCATGTTCATCGCATTGCCCACGGCCACCCCGGTGACGGTATGCGGGCGATGCACGCTCCAGGTGAAGCCGTCCTTTTCAGCTGCGGCGAAGAGTTCGTCTTCCTGTGCGTAATAGAAATTCTCGACATCGAGACGACCCTGTTCTTCGCGAAACGGCGTCTGCGGCAGACTGCCCTTACCGTAGGCTTCGAACGGGCCGAGGTAGTGTTTCAGGCCGGTAACCAGTGCTACGTGTTTGACGCTTTTGGCTGGGCGAATGGTGGCGAGGACGTTGCGCACCATGGCTGCATTGACGCGAATGTTTTCGGCCTCCGTGGCTTGCCGCGACCATGTGGTAATGAACACATGCGTGGGTTTCACATCCCTTAGCGCCTGTTCCAGAGAAGCAGGATCCTGAAGGTCTGCCGCGACAGGAATCACGCCGTGCGCTTGCGATGGATGTCTCGACAGCGCGGCAACGTGCCACTGGTTGTCGATGAGTAACTGGGTGATGGCGCTGCCGACAATGCCGCTGGCGCCCACGACTAGAGCTGTCTGGGTCATAGGTTTCTCCTAGATTTGAGTTTGGGAGTCCTGCTGAGCAGCAGAGGTTCAACCTGAAAATCCGTTAGAGTGCGCGCTACTCCCCGTTAAAGCCTGTGAGAAAAATGACTCGTCCGCTGTTTGTCGCTCTGGATGGCCCCAAAGGCGTCGGCAAAACCTCGCTATTGGAGGCCATCACTGAAGTCCTGAGGGCAAACAACCAGAAAGTCATCCGACTGTGCGAGAAAAAAAGCGACCCGTTCAGGGGCGAGACAATGCATCTGGTGAATCGACTCGTCCGACATCCCGACCGGAATCTGGAACTGGAAGTTTGCCAACGCCTGGCTGATAGCCGCAGTTGGATTTCCCAGCACGTGCTGACCAAACAACCCGCCGACAGCATCATCCTCATCGATCGCTGGTACCCGTCCGATGCCGCGTTTCGCCGGATAGTCCCGTTTGCTGAAATCCTGCAATTGAACATTGACCGCAACGTACAGGTGCCAGACCTGCATGTCGGGGTGGTTACAGCGGCGGACATTTCGTGGGAGAGGGCGGGGGCACGACGGCGGGGCTTGAGCAGTACTGTACTTCGCGGTCTGGAGGAGCATGTCGCTTGTACTGAGGCGTTTGAGGTGGCCGCTGCCGATCAGGGTTGGTTTTTGTGTCGGAATGAGGGAACGATCGAGGAGGCGACGGGGCGGGTGGTAGGGGAGATTAATCGGGTGATTAGACGCCTCCATGTCCGAAGTGTCAGTCCGCCATGCTGAGCGGCGCGGATCGAATCTAAACCCGCTGTCCTGTCACTTGATCGCACGCTCGGCGGCGTTGAGGATTGGTTCGCCGCGAGATAGGTCGGGCCTAGTAGGAGGTGGCGCTTCCTAGTTCTGGACCGCGGTAACCGTAGCGATTTCAGGCGGGGGGACCCAGCAGGGAAATCAGGCGCGGCTCGATGCTGTCGGGTTGTATCTCGAGAATTGCCAGCGTGACCGGCAACTTGAAACGCCGAGGGCCGGCGCTACCAGGGTTCACGTATAGACGATCGCCGCGCCATTCTATGCGCGGTTTGTGGGAATGGCCGGTGATGATGAGCTTTATGTCTGGATCTAGATCGGCGGGGACGTCGGCGATGTCGTGGATAAGGAGAGTGTGCCAGCCGTTGAGAGTGCAGGTCAGGAAGTCGGGGAGGTCTTTGGCCCATGGGCTGCTGAGATCATTGTTGCCGCGCACGGCGTGGACGGGAGCAATTTCGGACAATTGGGCGAGAATGTCCGGGTTGCCGATGTCGCCGGCGTGGATGATCAGGTCACAGCCTTGGAGCGCGCTGATGGCTTCGGCGCGGAGGAGATTGTGAGTGTCGGATATTAGGGCGGTTTTCATGGGCCAACTCTCCGTGGACGTTTCGGGTGGGAGTGACTGTTTTCGACCCATAGCTGCCTGTCGCGACCGCAGGCGATTGCGGCCAGAAGCGAAGAACCGCCCGAACTTGCATTAATCTCTTAGCCAGTTCCGCCAGAGCGTTTCAGGGACTTCGGATCGAATGTCACATTTGCCATACTTTGAGCACTAGGTACTGACTGCCATTCAGCAGTGGTGGAGTCGATTTCGCGCAGAGTCCATTGCTGGGGGCCGGACCAGGACAGTTCTATGTAGGGGCCTTCAAGTACTTCGTTCGCTATTAACATCTCGACTTCGTCGGCAGGTCCCGGCAGCATGCCTCCGACAGCAATGGGCACGCGCTGACGCAAAAGGATGTTGAGCATGCACAACAGCTCGGCATGTGATGTGTAATGCACTCTGTGCTCCCCGACTTCCGTGTAGGCAAACACCAGATTGCCCGATACTGAGTCTACGGAGCTGATCAAAGTGAGATGCGCCGGTGGCCGGCCTGACCCCTTTGAATAACGTAGTTTGATAACCGCGCCCCTCTACATATTTCGCTTTATGAAATCGGAGAGCTTCGCGGCTTCATTGCGTAATTCGTCGAATCTTTCGTTTAGCTCAACATGGCCCGGCTTCCAGCAAAGAACGCCATTGTCATGGCTTTGACCAAGAATGAGATCATTGAATGAGCCCATTCCGCCATAGGCTGACTGTAGGTACTCAATTCCGGAGTAATCAGACTCCATTAAGCGTGCTCTTGCCTTACGCATCCACAGGCTCCAGTGAGTATCTCCATCGCTCTCAAGCATTGCTGCAAGCTGATCAAGAACGCAGATCAGTTCTTCGGTTTTCGGTCCCATTTCTTAACATCCTTCAAGTGAAACACGGTATGGGAAGTAAGTCCCGCTGCCGAGTGTTTCTTGTCAGTCTCGCTGCATAAGCTACTGTTTCGCCATCAGGTTGTCCAAGGGCCGCTCCTGGCCGATTGATGCCTGTCACAAAGGGCAGCAATCGACCCTAAACTGACGGTCGCCTTAGCCTGACTTCAGATTGAAAAAAACGGGCGCTCTCCCAAACGCTCTACCAACCTTACGAGATAGCCATCGGGATCCTGGACGATGAATTCGCGCTGACCGGTTTCGACATTGTTAGCCCGATACCAGGTGTCTTTGCATTCTCGATAGAGTGGAAATCCAGCCTGACCAAGTTTTTGGATGATCGGGCCGACAGCCACAACGTCAATCTGGAGGTTGATTCCTCTTCCAAACGGTTTACTCAGGGGGGCCGTTAGCCATTGACCTGCGTCCGGGTCAGCCTGCTCAAGCACCACTTGCGCACCGTTCGAATCGAGGTAAGCGAATCCGTCTTCTGGGCGTTGATAAGCCACTTCAAGTCCTAGACAAGAAACCCAAAAGGCCAGACTGCTATCCAGGTCAGTGACCATTAACTCTGGAACCAGTTTGCTACGTTCGAACATGAGATGACTTCCATTTCAATCGGCTCATTCGCCGGGGGAACAGTGTAAAAAGCTGATCGCGAAATCAGGCTGTGCTCTCCTGGCACGGTGCCCCAGGAGAAGGTGGCGTGCGTCATGATGCCCGGTCAGCTGAGTATTATCGAGTCGAGTTGAATGGCGGCTTTTGGCCGTAAGCAGCCGTTCAAGCCTGCTCGTTTCTGCGGCGGTGTATGCCCATCTTGTAGTCGCTACTTTGCTCTCACCGTCCACAGCTGATCTAGCTTCGTCGTGTAACTCTGACTCATCAGCTCCCGACGCATTGCCCAATCAGGGGCGGCAGGCACGCTGGCTAAACGCAGCGCTCCCTTTCCCCAGCGGCCATTTATCTCATCCAGAACGTTCATCACTTTGTCCGCCATCACGGGTTGCGAATGGGCGAACAGGTCATCAGTGAATTCGCCGGGCTGCCGCAAATCCATCAGCAGCACTTCCGCCTTGCTGTATTTGTAGCCGGGACGGAAGAGACGATTGACCGCTTCGGTCGCAGCCTTCGTCATCAGCCGCACGTCGTTGGTCGGGTACGGCAACTCCACCAAGGCGCCATTCGCATATTTCGCTTCGTCAGGGTTGAACATGCCGGTCCGTATGCTCACGCGGATCTTCTTGCACAGCGAGTTTTGCGCTCGGAGCTTTTCCGCCGCGCGTTGGGTGTAGGTGGCGACGGCCTCTTTTATCGGCTCAATTTGGGTCAGCCGCATACCGAACATTCTGCTGCAGCAAATCTCCTGCTTCGGTGGGTCAGCTTCCCCTAGTTCTAGACATGGTGTACCGGCCAGCTCGCGAGCAGTCTTCTCGATCACCACGCTGAATTTCTGGCGAAGCATCCATGGATCGGCTTTCGCCAAGTCCATGGCGGTCTTGATGCCCATCGTTTCCAGATGAGCCTTCATGCGCTTGCCAATGCCCCAGACTTCGCCGACATCGGTGTTGCGCAGCGTCCAGTCCCGTTTGAACGGATCGCACAGATCCACCACGCCTCCCGTGACATCCAGCAGCCGTTTGGCCGTGTGGTTGGCGAGCTTGGCGAGTGTCTTGGTGCGCGCGATCCCCACCCCGACTGGAATTCCTGTGCGCTTGAGAAGGGTGGAGCGCATGTGCCTGCCAAACGCGGACAGATCTCCAGGCATGCCAGTCAAATCAGCAAATGCTTCATCAATGCTGTAGACCTCAAGTGCCGGCACCATCGATTCGATGATCGTCATGACGCGTTCGCTCATGTCTCCGTAAAGAGCGTAGTTACTGCTGAAGGCCACGATCCCATGCCGGCGAAGATGGTCCTTGATCTGGAAATACGGCTGGCCCATTTTTACGAACGGCTTGGCGTCGTAGCTACGCGCGATCACACAGCCGTCGTTGTTGGACAGAACCACGATAGGTGTCTTGGCGAGGTCCGGTCTAAAGACGCGCTCGCAGCTCGCGTAAAACGAGTTGCAGTCGATCAGGGCGAAGACAGGCTCACGTGTTGTCATGATCGCGCACGCTGTATTTCACAACGCCCCAGATCACAAGCTCATCGCCTTCCATGACATGTCTCGCCGGATATTTTGGGTTCTCTGATACAAGCACCACGGCGTTCTCGCGCAGAAGCAGGCGCTTGCAGAACGGTTCCGAATTCAACGCGGCGATAACGATATCGCCACTGACCGCTTCGATGCTCCGATCGACGATCACCATATCCCCGGAATAGATACCCGCGCCTTGCATGCTGTCTCCATCTATCTTTACCAGGTAACCGTGCGGCGCCCGGATATCGAAAAGCTCATCCAGGGAAATGTGCTTTTCGATGTGATCAGCCGCAGGAGAGGGAAAGCCCGCCGGTACCTTGGATGAATAAAGTGGCAGCTTCTTACCGCCAGTAGCGAGTGGGCCGAGAAGGGTGACGCTCATGATGCAAGCCTTAGAAGGTTAACTGTACATGCATACAGTTAACGATTTGGTTCGCTTGCGGTCAATCTCATAGGTACGACAATTCGACGGGTGACAGCATGTGCGGACGCTACTCGATCTACGAATCGATGGATCACTATCTTAAGGAGCTTGCGCCAAAGCAGTTGGTGATCAATGGCTATGACCTCTGGCCAGTCGAGCGGTACAACGTCGCACCGTCAACGCGGGTGGAAATGATCCGGCCGGTGGAAGAGGGCCTGAGCATCGATAAGGTCAAATGGGGATGGGCGCCATTCTGGGCGAAGGGAAAGCGTCCTGACCCTATCAATGCAAGAGTCGAGACCGTCATCACCGGCAAGTTTTTCAACCAGCTCTGGCCAAACGGACGCGTACTCGCGCCGGCGAACGGCTGGTTCGAGTGGGTCAGGGACGAAGAAGATCCGAAGAAAAAACAGCCGTATTTCATCACTCTGAAAGAGCAAATTCCCATGTTCTTCGCAGGGTTGGCCGAGGTGCACGAAGGTATGGAACCGGATGATCGCGACGGCTTTATCATCATCACCGCTGCGAGTGACGAAGGCATGGTCGATATCCACGATCGCAAACCCCTGGTCTTATCGCCTCAGCACGCCCGTGAATGGGTCGATCCCGACACTTCGCCTGAACGAGCTCGCGAACTCGCAATGGAGCACTGCAGGCCTGCTACGGATTTTCACTGGTACAAGGTTGGCAAGGATGTGGGGAATGTTCGTAATCAGGGCTCGCACCTGATTCAGCCGCTATCGCTGGCTTCGGATGTGGACGACTGACTAAAACCGAGAGTCGACAGTAATCGTCGGCGGAACGACGAGCGCCCCATAATTACCCGGAATTATGGTCGAGCCATAATTATCGCCAATTTATAATTGTCCCTAGCCCGGTTACGAAGCGGGCAAGAAATGCCGATCTGCAATACACTCTTAGTTACCTATCTAATCGAGACCTGTCATGTCCAAACTCGCAGAATTCCGCCAGCTCGAAAAACACCTCGCCGAACAGCTGCAAGCACTCGAAGCCTTGAAGGGCGATGCAGGCCTCAAGAAAGAAATCGAATTCGAAACGAAGCTGCGCGATTTGCTCGCAAAATACGGCTACAGCTTAAAGGACGTAATCAACCTGCTAGATCCACAAGTAGGCCGCCGCGCTCCAGCTGTCGAGGCGAAAGCTGGCAGCCGCAAGCCTCGCCAATTGAAGGTTTATAAAAACCCCCAAACAGGCGAAGTCGTAGAGACGAAGGGTGGCAATCACAAAACGCTCAAGGAATGGAAAACAAAGCACGGCGCTGCGACCGTTGAGTCTTGGCTGACCAAGTGATTTGTTGATTGAATAAAAAAGGGCCCCATAGGGCCTTTTTTTGTGACTCTTATTTGGAGATTGCTGTTACCTGATCACTAATAAGCTGGGCCAAAATTTGAACAGGCTTCGTAGAACTCTTTCAAGGTCGATGTACCAGCCCGATAACCCGGTGAAAGGTGTGTAGTCCCAAATTTATTCCTCGTACCAATCCTGCCTGTGACCCTCGCGCCACCGACGTTGGCGAACGTTGTGATTAGAGCAAGGCGATGGTTGCCAGGCCGACTTGAAGAGAGTCGAGCTTGATCTCGAATAGAGTGTGGATGTAGCCCACTGCGGTGATACTTCGCAGCTTTGATTTGCTTGTCAAAGCATGAAGGAAATCAGTTGCTATGGTTGACGTCCGTTTCGTCTAGCTACAACCGATTGAAATCGAGGGCAATTAGCGGGCTTTCTTTCGTAACGCATCGACCTTTCCTACATTTTTCTTGCGAGTCCTTTGGTAGCGTTTCCATCTGAATTGAAAGCTTGCTCGAAAGACGGATGGTCAAACGCAAGATGAATGAAAATGTGATGGAACACATGGATGGTCTGGGCCTATCCGTATCAGACAGATTTACATGTCTTCGCAAGCGTCTGGACGACGTAGGATGTGTTTTTGAGTTTGTGATCATGCCCGTGAAGGAAGGCGCCTCGATCGATGAGCAATGCCACCGACTTGCGCTGGCCAAATTGTACGAGCAGGTAATGTTCAGCCAGATGGAATGGTTTCGTCGGCTGATTCAAAGCCTTTCTGTCGCTGACTATCCAGAACCTACGATGCGCTGGAATCTTGCTGAAGCCTTCGCCGAACAAATGACTCAACAGCAGATCCTCAGTCTCTGCGGGTGGATGCTGATCAGCACAAAACGCCTTCTCTTTACACCGACTTCTCTCGCTCACTTTGTCTGTCTCGTCAGATCGATAGTTCTAGGATGAGTGAAGCGTTGTTTGCTGAATGGACCGATGCGCTGGGACTTCGAGTGCAAGACGATCCAGTGGTGTTGAATTGGGCGGATGCACCTAGCCAAGGTTCGTCGAAACCTGCGCAGAGAAAGCTTCGATGTGCCTGGACAGATTTCTTCTGCCCAACACCGTTCGGGCAGCACAGGTGGTGTCTTACAATCTGGAATCCAGCGCGTCGGACGCTCGCAGCAGTCGCCGCCTGTTCGACCGTTCAAAGCTAGCTTTGTAACCAGGACGACGATGGAGTTTGACGACATGTCGTCAGCCTGAGCGCCATGAGACTTTCCATAGCTGCTTGAGTCGAGTGATGTAGCTGTGACTCATCACTTTTCGTCCCATGGCCAAAACAAGATCGGTCGGACTGCCGCTGGTCGCAGTGTTCGTCGACCCCAACGCTAATTGATCTGATATAGCACGGACATGACCTGATTGACTGCAGCAGGCTGCGACACCATCAATAGATCGCCGGAGTACTAGCTAAGCAGACAAGACTTAGTAACAAAACCTCGCCTTACCTGGCTGAGGTCTGACCTGAACGGATGGGCGAGCGCACCGGTAGGGGCTCTGATCAGCGGCCTCACATCATCCAAAAGATAGGGCAGACGTACCACTACGCCATTGGCCTACTTCGCTTCCTCTGAATTGAAAAGGCTCGTGCGAGGGGTTGATGCGATGGATTTGCACGGTGAGTGCTGCGCTCTCAGGTTCTGCAGCTCTTTGCGTGTATATGGCGACCGTTTTTCTTGATCGACTGGAGCGTTTTAAGGCGTTCCCCAAACGTCCGCTTACAGCAATCGTCTGCTATGGAGACTCCGGTACACATACTTAAACCATGGAGTGCCGGCCAGGAAAAGCCCGTTCATTTGTAACGAAAATTGGCGTTATTGGGGGCTCGATAAGGGTAGGACGCCGTTTTCTCGAAGTGCGCAAGAAGTTGCGCAGTCGATCATAATATTTCGAGTGTTAATCGGCTTGTAAGCCACGTTTTTCGTGGGCTGCAGCCAAGTGCGCAAAAAGTTGCGCAGTACTGCGCAAAAAGTTGCGCACTTTTTCCAGAAATTCGGTGCATTGATGTGCTGAAAATTAGGGAATTCCTCGCAAGGCATTGATCCATAAGGCCATAACAAATACTGGCACGCTTTTTGATGGCTCATAGCCACTCTGGCGGGCAATTGTGCCCGTCAGTGTTGTGTCCAGTAGCAAGGAGAGCACCCCATGGCAACACCAGCGTACATGTCGGTTACCGGCGAAAAACAAGGCCTGATCACTGCCGGCGCTTTCACCGCCGACTCCGTTGGCAACACCTACCAGGAAGGCCACGAAGACCAGGTCATGGTTCAGGCTTTCACCCACGACGTGATCATCCCGCGTGACCCGCAATCCGGTCAGCCAACCGGTCAGCGCGTTCACAAGCCAGTTGTGATCACCAAGGTCTACGACAAGGCTTCGCCACTGCTGCAAGCAGCACTGACTTCCGGCGAGCGCATGAGCGAAATCGTTATCCAGTGGTACCGCACTTCGGCTCAAGGCACCCAAGAGCACTACTACACCACCAAACTGGAAGACGCGATCATCGTCGCCATCAACAACAAAATGCACAACTGCCAGGATCCAGGCAACGCGCACTTCACCCACCTGGAAGAAGTGCAGTTCACCTACCGCAAAATCACCTGGACCCACGAAGTATCCGGTACTTCGGGTTCCGATGACTGGCGTGCTCCAGTCGTTTAATTACGGCTGATGTTGTATTCACCCCGGTCGGCACTGCCGATCGGGGCGCTTTGACCTAAAGAATTCTTGCGTGCATCAGACTTGTTGACTGATGCCCGACGCAGCATTGCGCGAGGAACAAGGGATGTTCTCACCGGCCAACCAGCCTCATTTCAATCTGACCATCGATGGCATCGACAGCGATTTTCAAGTGCTGTCCTTCACGGGTCGGGAGGCGCTCAATACACCCTTCGAATTCGAACTGGAACTGGTCAGCGAAAAGGCTTCGATCAACCTCGAAAGCGTGCTGCATAAACTCGCGTTCCTTCAGCTGTCTCCGACCGGCACCGGTATTCACGGCCTGGTCTACAGCATTGCTCAAGGCGAAGCGGGCAAGCGCCTGACGCGCTACAGAATTTCTCTGCGTCCGCAACTGGCGTATCTGGCGCATCGGGTTAACCAGCGCATATTCCAGCAGATGACCGTGCAGCAGATCATCAGCAAGGTACTGGAAGAGCACGGGATCCTGGCCAGCGATTACCATTTCCAACTCAGCGCGATTTACCCGGAGCGCATCTACTGCGTGCAGTACGATGAGTCCGACCTGCATTTCATTCAGAGGCTGTGCGAAGAGGAGGGGATTCATTACCACTTCCAGCACACATCCAGTGGTCACAAGCTCACTTTCGGCGATGACCAGACGGTGTTCCCGAAGCTGGCGCCTGTGGCTTATCAGCAAGATTCTGGGCTCGTTGCCGACAAGCCTGTCGTCAAGCGTTTCGGCTTGCGGTTGGTTACCCGCACGAGTCGCACCACGCGGCGAGACTACGATTTCGTCAAACCCAAGATCGAACTGGAAAGTGATGCAAAGAGCTCCGCTCAGCCGGATCTCGAGGATTACGATTACCCGGGTCGATTTGTAGATCGTGACCGTGGCAAGCACTTGGCCAATCGTGCGCTTGAGCGCCATCGGACTGACTACCGTCTGGCCGAAGGCAACAGTGATCAGCCGATTTTGGTCAGTGGACATTTCCTTGCGCTGACCGATCATGCCAATCCGACCTGGAATGACCTCTGGTTGCTTACCGAGATCTTCCACGAAGGCAAACAGCCTCAGGTGCTTGAGGAGTCTGTGACCAGTGACACCACTGATCTCAAAGATGATTTCCATCAGGGCTACCGCAATCGCTTCAGCGCAATCCCTTGGGACGTGCCGTACCGGCCACAACTCGAACACCCCAAGCCAAAAGTTCTCGGCTCTCAGAGCGCTGTGGTTACCGGCCCTGAAGGTGAAGAAATCTACTGTGACCAATATGGACGAGTGAAGGTACAGTTCTTCTGGGATCGCGAAGGCCAACATGACGACATGACCACGTGCTGGATGCGCGTAGCGTCCAGTTGGGCGGCCGAGACGTTCGGTTCGATCAACATTCCGCGCGTCGGCATGGAGGTGTTGGTCAGCTTCCTCGAAGGCGATCCCGATCAACCTTTGATCACCGGCTGCCTGTACCACGGTGCGAACCTACCGCCGTACAAACTGCCTGACTTCAAAACCCTCGCCACGGTCAAGAGCAAGGAATACAAGGGCAGCCGTGCCAACGAGTTGCGCATTGATGACACGACCAGTGAAATCAGCATCGCTCTTCGCAGCGATCACGGTGCGAGTGCGATCAACCTAGGCTATCTGACCCATCCGCGCCCAAGTGGCGGCCAGCCGCGCGGCGAAGGTTTTGAGCTGCGCACAGATCGTCATGGCGCGGTGCGAGCTGGTGCGGGTCTCCTGATCACCACAGAGCCTCGGCCCAACGAATCCAAACACCATAAGGATCTGCCGGAAACCGCTGAGCGTCTGGCCACCGCGAGCGACCAGCAGGACGGTTTCGCGGTTCAAGCCAAAGAACTGCAGGCACAGGAAGCTGGCGATCAGGACGATGTGGCCAAGGCATTGCACGCTCAGCATCAAGGCGTGCTCGGCAGTGGCCCGGCCAACCTCACTGCTAATGAGTTTCCAGAGTTCACCGAACCGCATCTGGTGCTTGCCAGTCCGGCTGGCATCGCCCTGACCACGCCGCGCTCCAGCCACATCGCCACGGGTGAACACCTGGCATTGAGCAGCACCGGGCATACCAGTCTGTCGATCGGTAAACGTCTGCTGGCCAGTGCCAGTCGAGGAATGCGCCTATTCGTTCAGAGCATGGGATGGCGTCTGGTCGCCGCGTCCGGCGATATTGACGTGCGGGCACTCAAGGACAGCATTAACTTGCTGGCCAAGCTCAACATCACTGCCAATGCTGACCGCATCACCATCACGGCCAAAACCGAATTGGTGATCCAAGGGGGCGGCAGTGCCACGACTTACAACGCTGGAGGCATTACTCACGCTACCAGTGGCCCGTACACGGCGCATGCGGCGAACTTTGCCTATACCGGAGCGAAGAGTTTGGCAGGCGTGTTCCCTGAGCCGCCGAAACCTGGCAAGGGCAATCTTGAGTTGTTCAACCAGTACGCCGGACGCCAAGGCATCAAGGAAGGCGATTACGAAGTCATCGATGCGTTGGGCAAAAGCATCAAGGGCAAACTTGACGGTAAGGGCTTTGCCAGCGTTTCTGGTGCTGCACCGGGACCGGCGCGCGTGCTGTTCGGCAAGGATCCGGCCGATACCTGGAGCGAAGGCAGCTATATCGGCAAACCTGAGTGGCCATTGAATCCGCCGGGCGCGGACGAAGCTCCAAGCCAAGTGCAAGCAATGGTTGCTCAGGTGTTGCCAAGCAAGAGTTGGGATGTGCTGGAGAAGGGCAAGGATATGGCTCAGACAGGGATGAGTGCTGTACAGACGGCGCAAGGTGCAATGCAAACGGCGCAACAGGTTAAAGGTGCTGTACAGGGCGGAGTGGCTGGCTTGCCAAAACTGGCGAGTGCAGCGACACCGAGCGCGTCGAGCATTCTTAGCGCAGCCAGCAAGGCGGGCAAGCTGCCAAGCCTTCCGGCCCCGTCCTTGCCCAAACCAGCGTTTAAGACAGCTGACCTGTTGAATGGGGAGGTGTTGTCATGACTGAAGCTGCCGTTGCCAAGAAGCGCGAGCCTCAGGTAGCCGTCGTTCCGCTCAACACGCTGGATGTGCAGGACGTGGGTCGTGGTGCCGCTCGGTTTGATGCTTGGCTGCGATCCATCAGCGGTGATGTGGTCACGCTTGATCGAATCAAAGGGGTCGCCGGGTCATTGCCGGTTGTAGGCAACATCATGGCGCTGGTCGATGCGCTTGGCGACATCGTCACGCTTACCAAAAGCAAGCAGCGGGAGTTGCTTGATTGGGTCAGCTTGGGTATCAACCTGATCGGTGTTTTACCAGCCCCTCCGACCATGGCTGCTGCTCGTATGAGTTTGCGCCCGACCTTATTTTTGGTACGTCAGGAGCTGCGTAACAGCGCCAAGATGCTGTTAGGCGATTCAATGATCGAAGTGCTGGTCGGGCACTTGAACGCCACCATTGTCGGCACGATCGATGACTTCGTAAAACAGGCCCAAGGCAAACTTTCGGGCATTCTTACTGATGCCGGGAATCTGGGGGCAAGTGCGGTAGACGAAATTGCGAAAGGGCTTGAAGCCGTCGTCAACGGCAAGCTCGACGCAAAAGGCGATGCGCGCGCCGCGGGTCAGAAAATCACCGCTGCCGGCAACCAATTGCTCAGCGATCCCAAGGCGGCGATCAGCAATATCTTCGGCGCCGCCTTCAGTGCTTACAAAGCGGTCGGCAAAGGCGTTGCCAACAGCGCCGCCAATAACCTTCTGCCCGACCAAGCGAAAAAACTGGTGATGACACACACCGGTACCTTGAGAGCGATGGGGCCGGAGATCAAAACCCAATTAAGCAAGTTGGGTGATCCGGGAACGCGTCACTCGATCGGTTGGTTGCTGCAAATGCTCAGCGGTGCAGTAGTGACCTGGCGTAAGCGTCGTGGACATGGGCAGAGTGCTAGCGTTAAACCCAATGCCACCAGCAGAGCACAGCATGAAGCCGGGGAGGGCAGGCTTGAAGCATCCAGTCATCAAGCACCGGCCAAAGGTGTCGCTAATCCCGACAAGAACGTTGCCTGTGCCGGTACTTGCCACAGCATTAGCTTCTCGCTGGGCTCAGAGCTGCTGCGGCATACCGATTTCATTCTCCCTGGTGCATTTCCAATAGAGTGGTCACGCACTTACAACTCACGCCTTGAGGCCTACGATCAGAGCGCGCTCGGTGCCCGCTGGACCAACGAGTTCACTACATGCTTTGCCTGTGTAGACGATGGATTGACGTTCTACGGTGCCGACGGCCGTGACCATAGCTATCCATTGCCCCAAGTCGGTCTGTTCCATTACGACGCCATCGAAAACATCACATTGGTGCGTACTGGCGAAGACCAGTTGCTTTTGTGTCGTGGCTTCGAACGTAAGGAAACCTACGTCCGACGCGGCCTGCGCTACGTTTTGACCAATATCTCGCTGCGCAACGGCGCCGGCATCATGCTGCATTATGAGCATCGATACGGCGAACAATCGGTGCTTTCGGACCTGATCACCTATCGAGAAAACGATTTCGCTAAAGTCCATCTGCACATTGGCACAATGATTGATGACCATGGTCGGTTTATCGGCTTATGGGAGCTTCGCGATGGCGAACCCCAACGACAGCTTTGTGCCTATCAGTATGACGCTTGTGCCGACCTTGTTCAGGCGCAGGACGAACATGGCTTCAGCCGTTCATATCATTACCTGAATCACCTGATCACTCGTTACACCGACCGTACCGGACGCGGAATGAATCTGGAATGGGACGGCCAGAGCGCCAAAGCCAGAGCAGTTCGAGAGTGGGCAGATGACGGCAGCTTCGACACGCGTCTTGAGTGGGACGAAAACATTCGTTTGACGTATGTCACGGACGCGCTCGGCAACGAGACATGGCATTACTACGATATTCTTGGTTATACCTATCGCATCCGCTATGCGGACGAGCGCTCGGAATGGTTCTTCCGCGACGAGGCCAAAAACGTAGTGCGCCGGGTGAATACCGATGGCACAACTGATCGCTATAGATACGATGAGCGCAGTAATCTGCTGGAGCACATTCGCGCCGATCACACAGTGATGCACTATGCCTACGATGATCAGGATCTTCTGATCAAGATCAGCGATGCTGAGGGTGGACAGTGGCTACGCGCCTATGACGATCAAGGTAATCTGGTTGAAACGGTTGATCCACTGGGTAACAAAACCGAATACGCTTACAACAAGTCAGGCCTGCCCATCGCGGTCAAGGATGCCAACGGTAACGAAAAGACTCTTGCCTACAATGACGCCGGACAACTGGTGGAGTACGTCGATTGCTCGGGAAAAACCAGCGCCTGGCAATACAACGAACGGGGGCAATTGATCTGCTTTACCGATGCGGCTGGAAACGTCACCGAATACGTATACAAGACTGGTCAACTGGTGCTGATCAAACACCCGGATCAGACCGAAGAGCGTTTTGAGCGTGATGCCGAAAGTCGGTTATTGGCGTATGTCGATGGTCTTGATCGGTGCACTACCTGGAGCTATAGCGCGGCCGGCCTGATTACCGAGCGTGTCGATGCCGCCGAACAAACGCTTCGCTATCGTTGGGACCGCCTTGGACGGTTAACGGCCCTGGAAAATGAAAACGAACAACGCGCGCACTTTCACTACGATCCGGTTGGTCGCCTGCTGGAAGAGCGCGGTTTTGACGGGCGAAGCACGCATTACAAGTACGACCCTTTTACCGGGCGCTTGGCCCAATCCGCTAACGGTGAACGCGTAATTGCGCTTAGCTTCGACCCGCTGGGCCGTTTGACTGAGCGCCGCGCCTCCTTGGGCGACCAGTCGCAGAGCGAGACTTTCGCCTACGACGGTAACGGTAATATGGTAATGGCTGACAACGCTGATAGTCGGCTGCAATGGTTTTACGATCCTGCCGAAAACATTCTTCGTGAGCACCAGCACTACCTTGGCTTGGAAAACCCGGTCGTCGCTGTTTGGCAGCATGAATATGACGTGCTTAACCAGTGTGTTGCCACGACCCGTCCGGACGGCCATCGTGTCAGTTGGTTAACCTACGGCAGCGGCCACTTGCTGGGCCTGCGAATAGACGAGCATGAGCTGGTCGGTTACGAACGCGACGATCTGCACCGAGAAGTCGCTCGCCATCAAGGCAACAACCTGGTCCAAACTCAGAGCTGGGATCCGGTCGGGCGCTTGCAGGAGCAACTCCTCAGTCGCGGTGATGACAAGTCCACGTTGCTCAAGCGTGAATACAAATACGACGCTGCCGGGCAACTGACTGAGATAAACGACAGCCGCCGCGGGCCGCTCGCCTATCGCTATGATCCTGTTGGCCGACTGCTAACTGCCGCGACGCGTCAAGGCGTGGAAACCTTCGCTTTTGACCCGGCCGGCAATTTACTGGATGTCGGAGCGACGGACATCCGCCGCCCGCTGGATGTGATGCCTCTGCGTAGCAAACGGGTCGACAACCTGCTGCGTGAATACGCTGGCACTCACTATGAATACGATGAGCGCGGCAATCAGATCCAACGCTGGCACAACGGGCATCGCTGTAATCTGCGTTGGGACTTGTTCGATCGCCTGGTGCACTTTGAAGACCAGCGACTGAGCGTGGACTTCGCTTACGACGCATTGGGAAGGCGCCTGCACAAGAACTCCTTCGCGCACTACCAGCAGCGTCCAGAAGCAGGTTCGCTCTGGAACCGCAACGAACACGTACGCAAACAGCGTGAACTCGGCTGCGGCTTCACCTTATATGGCTGGGATGGCGACAATCTCGCCTGGGAAAGTAGCCCTGCGCAGGCCGATGACGATCTTGGTCGAACGGTTCACTACATATACGAACCCGGCACCTCTGTTCCGATTGCACAAGCGGTGCGTCACGCGCCGATCAATCTCACAATCCAACCGGAATATCGTGGTGAATATAGCGTTGATGAGGACCCGTTATGGAGCCGCAACGTCTCAGCATTACCCATTGACGCGTTGGTTTGGTATCAATGCGATCATTTGGGCACTCCGCAAGAGTTGACAGACTCGCAAGGCCGTTTCGCCTGGACCTCTGTATCCAAGGCATGGGGGCGCGTAACGGAACAGCGCTCGGACTGGGCACGGCAGCATGGCGTGAGGAATCCGATACGGTTTCAGGGGCAATATCACGATCATGAGACGGGGCTGCATTACAATAGATATCGTTATTACGATCCCGAGGTCGGACGTTTTATAAGTCAAGATCCGATCGGCCTCGCCGGTGGATTGAACGTTTATCAATATGCTCCGAACCCTGTGCAATGGATCGACCCATTAGGTCTGGCACGTATCCCCAAATCGGTTAAAACCAAGGTAGCCATTGAGAACAAGCAGTTTCACGGAGTGGAGTCATGTGAGAAGTGCTTGGTTACTGTAGTTCCAGGTCAAAAAAGTCAACGGGGTGTAACTCCTCCACCGAATGAACGACAATTCGATCATATCGAACCGGATTCATTGGGCGGAGCTAACGATGAAGGTAATACCCAAATTCTATGTCGCCGCTGTAATCGAGAGGCTTCTGACTCAATCAAGCCGGATTACAAAACACTTAACCGCCTAGGCGGCACTCCACCTTGAGCACATGACTATGAAGGATATTTTTCACAAGATCGTTTTTGAGCTAAAGCCTGATGAGGATGATTACCCTCCGGTTGCCGCCGAGTCGCTTTGGGGCATTCATTCTAACGATGGTAACTACACCATAGACAACACACCCTACTATATCAGTGGCGTTAGTAAGGGGGACGCCGTAGAGGTGAAGAACGTAGGCAAGGAAATCGTAGCCGTGCGGGTAGTAAACCAGGGTGGGCACTCTACTATTAGGGTTTTTGCCAGTGGTGATGAGGAGAGGAGTGAAATCATCGCTCGACTCCATCAGCTGGGTGCCACCTGCTCAGTCAGTCAGGGATTGTCCCTTTTTGCAGTGGACATTCCACCGGATTGTGATTTCTTCGAGATCGACGCTTACTTGTCTGATATTGCAGATGGAGAAAATATCGCGTACGAGGATGCTTGCCTGCAGCACCCAGGTATTGAGTCGTCCCGTCTAGGGGAGTGCCTGTCATTGGCCTCTATACCGCTCAGGGTGCATTGAGTAATCCACCAAAAAAATCTTGGGTAGGCTAGGTAGTGAAAATCAATCAATCGCGGCTTAATAGAAACAGAGCTGAATTCAGCAAATTCAGCTGTCGTGTTTGACTCAAGGTGATGGACATTCGTATGGAGGATATAAAAAGCCCTACTCAGATTCACGTGTTTATATCCAATGACGGTGGCCCTGTATTCGAGGAGCTCCCTGCAATCGCGATGGGGCAGGATACCTATGAGCTGTTATCTTCACCTGGTCTTGCGTTGAATTTGGCTCGAGGTGATGTCATCTCGATAAAAAACAAGAACACTCACGCTGAAGTCCTCAAGCGCGGAGGGAATTTTTGTATTCATATCTACGCCGATTCCATCCCCGAGGGCGTCATTGCGCAGCTCGAAACTGATATCGGCAATGAGCTGGGTGGAACACTTGATGGCGTTTTCGAAGGCAATCTTTCATTGGCTGTGCCGTCGAGCAACGGGATGGACAGCATCAATGAGTTTTTTGATCGCTTGCGCGAGAAAACCGGCCTCGAATGGTATTACGCCAATGTCTACAAGAACATTGATGATGAAGAGGACGAAACGCTGCTCAATTGGTGGCTGCAGAGCTGATTGGTCGCAGAGCGATCTTGCTCACAATAATCGAAGCTTGGCTGAGCAAGCTTCGATAAACACAAATGTGTCCAAAATGTATGAAAACGAAGTTGGGGATCTGATTAATGCAAAAGGCTGAAGCTGTTTATCCTGACGAGTCGCAGAAGAAAATTTGTGACAAGTATGGAATGCCTGTGCAAGAGCCTGAAGAAATGGTCGCCGTTGCCATTGACTCGCTTGGCCAGACACCGATTTACGGCACGAGAGTTCAAATGCCGGAAGGCGGCAACATCAGTTGGTTCATTCATTGTGGTGAGTACTCGGCAGCAGATGAGTTCTACAAGCCGGTTCACGTTCACCACCTCAGTGAAATGTTGCCAGAGGTTGTGAATTATCTCTGCCTGCCCACCGGAGCAAAATTCATTATCGATAACGCCGGTTATGAAGATGTCTGGATGGAGGCGTAGAAAAAGGTGAAGCCGGATCACGACCGGCTTCATGCTCGATGTATCCAGTGGGCCAATTTGGACAGCCAGATATCTGGTCAAAGGAGTGACACCATGAAAGATGTAATCCGCTTGGGCGACTCCACCACGCACGGTGGCAAGGTGCTCGAAGCCTTCTCTCGAACCGATCTCAACGGCAAGCCCATTGCCGGTGTCGGCCACAAGGTCAGTTGCCCGCTCTGCAAAGGGGTTTTCCCGATTGCTGAGGGCAGCAGCACCTACACCGTTGATGGCACGCCCATCGCTCTGGACGGTATGAAAACTGCCTGTGGGGCCGCGCTCATTGCGAGCGGTCCTAAAGGCGCAGTGATCAGCTGATCGACCTGACGACATCCTGGTTTCATTGCTAGCGAGCGGCGACGTGCAGTCGAAATCCCTCAATGGCGATGAGCCTCATGACATCCCTGAATTCCCGAGCCTGTTGGCTGGTAAGACGCTTCCATGACGACCAATACCGCTGTTGCAACCAAACGTGAACCACAAGTCGCCGTTGTTCCGCTGAATCTGATCATGGTGGAAGACGTGGGGCGCAGTGCGGCTCAATTTGATGCCTGGTTGCGAGAGATCAGTGGCGATCTGGTGACATTGGAGCGCATCAAGACGGTCGCCGGCGCGCTGCCTGTTGTCGGCAACATCATGGCGTTGGTCGATGCGCTGAATGATGTTGTGACACTCTCCAACAGCCCACGACGAGATCCTTTGAACTGGGTCAGTCTCGGGATCAACCTGATTGGTGTCTTGCCGATGCCGCCGAACATGGCGGCCGCGCGCATGAGCTTGCGACCGACATTGTTCCTTGTCCGTCAGGAGGTCGCCAAGGTCGGCACGCTGGTGTTGGGCGATGCGTTGATCAACGTCGTGGTCGGTCATTTGAATGCTGACATCGTCGGCGTGATCGATGATTTCGTTAAGCAGGCTCAAGCCAAACTCAAGGAATTGCTCAGTGATGCAGGGGAGTTGGGTGAGAAGATCCTCAACGAAATTGCCGTCGGTTTGGAAAGGGTTGTAAACGGACAGCTCGATGCCAGAGGCAATCTGAAAGCGGCAGAGCAGATGGCCAGCGCTGCCAGCGATCAATTGCTCCATGATCCGATGAGCGCGATCAGCAACATCTTTGGCGCCGCGGCGAACGTTTACAAAGCAGCGGGCAAAGGCGTTGCCAACAGTGCGGCCGAGCATTTGTTGCCTGAACAAGCAAAGAAAAAAGTTCTGGCTCATACGAAATCACTGCGCGCCATGGGACCTGAGCTGCGCACGCAGTTGAACAAGTTGAGTGATCCAGCCGTTCAAAGCTCCATCGGCGCGCTGCTGGTGGTGCTGGCCAGCGCCGTTGCGGCCTGGCGTATGCGCAATGCGCACGGGCAGGGCGGTAACGTCAAACCGGGCATGACCAGTCAATCCCGACGCGTTGCCAGCGACGGTAAGGTCGAAGTCAGCCGTGCTGAGTCGAAGCCGAAGACGCGCCCCAATGATGAGAAAAACGAAGTATGCCCTGCGACCTGTAAACGCATCAGCTTTGCCATGGGTACGGAGACGTTTGATCACTCTGATTTCAGCTTGCCCGGCGCGTTCCCTATTGATTGGGCTCGCACGTATTGCTCAGACCTGAGCGCCTATGATTCTGGCATCTTGGGCGCGCGCTGGATCACCGCGTTCACGACTCGCATCGATGAGCAGGATGATGGTCTGGTGTTCTACGATGCAGACGGCCGAAGCCACAACTATCCGCTACCCAAGATCGGGCAGTTTCATTACGACGCGATTGAAAACATCACCTTGCTGCATGTCAGCGAGGGGCAGTTGCTGCTATGCCGGGGTTTCGAGCGCAAGGAAACCTACAGCCGTCATGGGCAAAGTTACCTGCTGGTAGGTGTTGTGCTGCGCAGTGGCGCCGGAATCATGCTGCACCATGAGCATCGTCACGGTGAGGCGCCCGTGTTGTCCGACCTGATTACCTATCAGGACAATGACATCACCAAGGTACATCGTCATCTCGGTACGCTGATTGATACTCATGGCCGTTTGACCGGCCTTTGGGAGATCCGTGACGGGGCGCCACAGCGTCAGCTGTGCGCTTATGAGTATGACGCGCTAGGCGACCTGATTCTCGCCCAGGATGAGAACGGTGCGGCTTGGTCGTATCAGTATGAGCATCATCTGATCACGCGCTACACGGACCGGACCGGGCGTGGGATGAACTTGCAATGGCAGGGCACGGGCGCCGATGCCAAGGCGGTGCGCGAGTGGGCCGATGACGGCAGTTTCGACACCCGTCTGGAATGGGATGAGAACATTCGTCTGACGTACGTCACGGATGCTCACGGCAACGAAACATGGCATTACTACGACAGCCTGGGCTACACGTATCGCATTCGTCACGCCGATGGCTTGTCGGAGTGGTTGTTCCGTGATGACGTAAAAAACGTCGTCCGGCATGTGCATCCCGATGGGGCCACTGATCGCTATAGCTACGACGAGCGTGGTAATCGGCTTGAGCACATTCGCGCCGACAACAGCGTGGTGCACTTCGCCTATGACGACCACGACCAACTCATCAAAATCATGGACGCGGAAGGCGGGCTATGGCTGCGCGCCTATGATGACGCCGGCAACCTGGTTGAAACGGTCGATCCGCTCGGCAACAAGACTGAATACGCCTATGACAAAAAAGGTCTGCCGATTGCCATCAAGGATGCCAACGGTAACGAGAAGACCCTCGAATACAACGACGCGGGTCAATTACTCAAGTATGTGGATTGCTCGGGCAAGACCAGTACATGGGAGTATGACGATCGCGGCTTGATGATCTGCGCAACGGATGCAGCAGGGCAGAGCACCGAATACGAATACAAGGCTGGGCAGGTAGCGCTTATCCGGCATCCGGACAAAACAGAGGAGCGTTTTGAGCGCGATGCTGAGGGCAGGCTTCTGGCCCATGTCGACGGATTGGATCGCTGCACGACGTGGAGCTACACGGCAGCTGGTTTCGTCGAAGAACGCGTGGACGCTGCCGAACAGACTCTGCGGTATCGGTGGGATCGTTTGGGACGTCTGCAGGCTCTGGAGAACCAGAATGAACGCTCGGCGCAATTTCTCTACGACCCAGTAGGACGCTTGTTGACCGAAACAGGCTTTGACGGACGTCTGACTCGCTACCAGTACGATATCGCTTCTGGACGCCTATCAAAGGTCGCCACCGGTGACCGTGTTGTGACGGTAGCGTATGACGAGATGGGGCGTGTGACCGAGCGTCTTGCTTCGCTTGGCGATGAGTCACAGGCGGAGCGTTACGCCTATGACGGCAGGGGCAACATGATCCTCGCCAGTAACGCAGACAGCCAAGTGCAATGGTTCCATGACCTGGCCGGCAATATGGTGCGTGAGCATCAGCACTATCTTGGTTTGGACAAGCCACTGGTTGCTGTCTGGCAACACGAGTACGACGTGCTCAACCAACGCGTGGCCACGATCCGTCCTGATGGGCATCGGGTCAGTTGGTTGACCTACGGCAGCGGTCATCTCTTGGCATTGCGCCTCAACGAGCATGAGTTGCTTGGCTATGAGCGCGACGACCTTCATCGCGAAGTGGCTCGGCATCAAGGCAATCGTCTTGTGCAGACGCAGAAGTGGGACCCGGCCGGGCGCCTGCAAGAGCAACTGTTGGGCCGTAGTGATGACAAGTCGGTTTTGCTCAAGCGTGAGTACGCCTACGACGCAGCAGGACAACTGAACGAAATCAACGATACGCGCCGTGGCCAGTTGTCCTATCGCTATGATCCGGTGAGCCGGTTGTTGAGCGCAGTGAGTCGTTTGGGTGTTGAAACCTTCGATTTTGACCCGGCGGGTAACCTGCTTGATGAGAAAGCGGCCGAAAGTCGGCGGCCTTTGGAGTTGACTCCCCCGCGCAGCAAGTTGGTCGACAACCTGTTGCGCGAGTATGCAGGGACTCACTACGAATACGATGAGCGTGGCAATCAGATCAAGCGTTGGCGCGACGGTGCTTACAGCCAGATGCGTTGGGATCTGTTCGATCGGCTGGTGCATTTTGAGGACTCAAGGCTTTCGGTGGAGTTTGCCTACGACGCCCTTGGTCGGCGGTTATCCAAGAATTCAAAGGTTCACTACAAGCAGCGGCCGGCGGCAGGCTCACTGTGGAATAGCGCTGAACACGCTCGTTTGCAGCGAGAGCATGGCTGTGGCATTACGTTGTACGGTTGGGATGGCGATAACCTAGCTTGGGAAAGTCGTGCTGCTCAGCAGGATGGGGAGGCGGGGCGCACCATTCATTACGTGTTTGAACCGGGAACGTTCATTCCTGTCGCTCAGGCGATGACAAATCATTCCATTAATCTGATGGGATTGCCTGACTACGACGAGGATTACAGCTTAGAGGATGATCCGCTCTGGAATCGTTCCGTAGTATCGCCTCCTGTCGATGTATTGACCTGGTATCAATGCGACCACTTAGGCACACCTCTGGAGTTGACCGATCAGAACGGTGAGGTGGTTTGGAGTGCTCAGTACAGAGCTTGGGGCGAGATACGGGAGGAGAGGTCGCAATGGGCGGAGCAGCAAGGGATTGCGAACCCTATCCGATTCCAGGGGCAGTACCATGATCATGAGACGGGGCTGCATTACAATCGCTATCGCTATTACGACCCGTCGGTGGGCCGTTTCATAAGCCAGGATCCTATTGGGTACGAAGGAGGGTTGAATCTTTATCAGTATGTTCCTAACCCAATTGGTTGGACTGACCCGCGCGGGCTGGCTCGTCAAAAAGGAATCACGCCGAACAACAAAGGTACGCGCACTACAATCGAGTCGGGTAACCTACAAGCACCAGAAGTTGGCTATAGCGCAAAAGCAGGTGGGGAAGGTATTCAGCACCCTGTCGTTCAAGAGCTCTATGAATCGATACCAGACGATCAGCGTTCTCCTTTCATACATGGGCACTGCGGAGAAGCGGATGCCCTGAGTAAAATCGCCAAGGCTAACGATGTTAAGTCTGTCGAAGCCTTGAGAGACATTACACAAGGGGCAACGTCTACGACCGTAAGGAATGATGGTAAACAATTAAAATTCTGCCGTTCTTGCGCTCAAGTTATGGGTAAGCTCGGCGTGTGTGATGGGGTAAAAGAATGAGCGATCAGAAAGAAATTGAAGAAATCGAGAGCCTTGAGGCAGAACTGCTCACCGCTGGCGTATCGATTAATCAGTTGGTACGTCGCTATGCGAGTTTCCTGCGCCGACTGATCGAAGGCGGTGCACTAAGCGGGATTTCCTCTGAAAAACTTGAGATGATGTCTTCCTATCTTGATAAAGCCTTGATGCCGGGATTGCTTGAGTCTGATGAGGAGCAAAGGAAAAGTTTTTTTTTAGCTCTCTGGCCAATAGAGAGGAAGTACCGTGATCTGGATCCTGTATTTGCAAATTTTGTTCGTTGTGTAATCTGTTGTTTTGGTAATGAGGAAGATTGGGAGCGGGATGATACGGGAGAGGACACACCTTTGTGGTATTTCTTTTTCTATATAAAGAAGGTTTATCCCGAAGTAAAAAATGATTTTCTACAATATTTTAAGGGCGCCTTGAATAAGGTTTGAAGGCCTGACTAGGTTTTGGCTCAGGGATCGAGTGGTGCGAACTCGATCCCAGCGCTTAGAAAAAAGGGATGTAACCCACTCCAAGAAAAAAATGCATTGGCGATTATGGAGTGCCCCCTTAAATGAAGTTGGCTGATATTTACGGCAAAATAATAAGTAAAGAGCCGTAATGATATCGCTGTATTCTTTGAAAGCTATGAAGACTTCAAGGAAAAACCGCTTGTATCAAGATACAAGCGGTTGGATTTTTTGAAAAAAGAAATGAGCAACGAAAGAGTTTCGGCAGGTCTGGCTGGGGCTGCTATTTTTGTGATGAATTTGATAAACGTAATGGGGCGGGCGGGTACGCTAAATTTTTACGCCATAACCTTTACCGATTTTGACAGCCTAGATGATCAAGAAGTAATTGTTCCAAATATCTTTATCTATCCGGCGCCAGCATCAGTCGGTTTTCTGGATAAGTTCAGAGGGAGCTGAGATGAAGTGACTCTCAGGAAATGAAGGAGATAAAGGGTTTTTTTGATAAGTTGGGTAGCAAGGCGCTTTTCGATTTTTATGAAAGCAGCTTCTATGATTCTGTATGCGGTCAAGATGTTGTTAGGGTTTATGCAGTCTCGAAAAACGATTTATTAAAGGGTGGTTTTAAACAAGATTGGAAGGTTTGGTTAGGCTTTGGCTGAGGGATCGAATAGGTCGAGCTCAATTCCAATGTGTATTTGAATATAAAAATTGTTACTTTCATAAGTGATGTGGCGCTTCAGTCTTCCCCGGTAAAAATAAGAATGCACATGATTTCTACTGATTTCTTTAAAGTGGCTGAGCTATTTTTAGGTGGTGCGGGGCACCTTCCATCAACCCTTTTCGGACTGAGAAATTTTTCTGAAACGGAGTTGCTACACTGCGACTTCGAGCTCGTGGGTGATCCCCTTAGTTTCCATTTTTTTGAGAAGGCTTACCAAGCCCCATATTTCAGGCGGAAAGTAACGGTGGTCCTAAAGCAATATTTTTTCGGTGCCGAGCGCTTAGGCTGTGGGCTTTCAATTGTAGGTAAGGCTCGATTGAACACGGTTTTAAAAGGGCTTGCGTCAAAACAATATAGTGCTGATGCGAGCAGTGAATTAATAAATCTTTATCTTTCTGAAGATAAACGCGAAGGCGCGGTAATTATAGCGCCGGGATTTGTTATCCGATTTAATCAATGGTCTACTAGAGATTCATATAGGATTTCAACGCTCGAATGTGATTTTCGCGATGGACGCTTCGGTGATATAGCGAAGAAAGCGGTGTTTGAAGCGTATAAACCTATCGATCTCGGTTCAATGAAGAGCGAGGGGCGGGCAATAGGTTGCTCGAATGCGCTTAAAGGCTTGATTCGATCGATCTCCGACTACCCCCGATTAGGGTAGTTGTTTACATTGTGATTTATAACAGGATAGGACTGGCGTGTGAGCAAGCTCAATCATTTTAGTGTTCATGGTGTTGAAGAGGGTGGTCTGAAAGGAGTTCGATTAGAGTCAGTGTCGATAGTTGGAGATCCCGAAACCATACGAGAGATCGGTGCGTTTTTGATTAAATCTGCGGAGGAAATGGCTAAAAACGGCCTCGAGCACCTACATCTCCAAGATGTCGTTGAGGGCTTTGACTATGAGAAAAATGTTGATTTCATCGCGTTGAATGGTTTAGTTGTAAATTTTTAGTTCATCTGCAAATCTTTCACGCTTCTGAAATGCTGGGAGGCCCAATAAATAAAGTTGGCCCCATACATGCTTGTTGGGCGCAGCGGTGAGAGTTCAGGAAGTGATAGCTAAGCTGTTTTGCTGCAACTCGCTGCTGAACTGAAGCAGAAGAATTTTTGGAGCAGTATTCAATTGTCTTACGACTTTGTGCTCGCGGCGTATTCGTGGATCTGAGAAAAAGATTCTTGATATTCTCTGCGTGCTGAGTGAATACATACAGACATATGCGAACAATAGGTATATCCAGGACTGCATTGCGCAAGCTCTGAAAGGACGTCACGGACGCAATGCAGCCTTTCCCTCGCCTGTATCAAGACAAAGTCTGCGTAAAGGTTGGACAATAAAGTGAAAGATGATTTTGAGTGCGGAATGTTTGACAAGTTGGAGAGCGAGTTAATTTTCGCGAATGTGTCATTTAGTGAGATAACGCGTACCTATGCTAGGTTTCTGCTTAGTCTAATCGAACAAGGGAGGCTTGATTCGATTGCCTCTTCACCGTTGCACAAGCTAAAAACGCTTCTAGGCGATGCGACCTTTTATCGCATAATGAATGACGAGCTTTTGCGTAAAAAACTGTCGAGTGAATTATGGGGGATAGAGAAGCGGTTTCGAAAGGATAATGTTCGCCTCGCGGAACTAATTCGTTGCGTCCTTTTTTGTTATGAAACCGAAGAGCGCTGGGAAACGGAGGGTGCTGGCGACGCGACACCAATTTATCTTTATTACCTGATCTTGAAAAAAGTATTACCTGATGTGGCTGAAGCCTTCATTCACTACTTCCAAGGTGAGCTTCTACGAAAACAGGGATAGCAATCGAAATAATTTTACTAACAACATTGCTGGTGGAGCGAGAAGATAGATTCTAAAATTTTTGCATTCAAAGATCACGAGCAAGGAATGCAAGAGTGAAAGTTTTACCTTTTATCCTCATACCGCTTTTGAGTGCATGCGCGTCTCAGCAGCCGGTTGAATCGTTAGATCGATCGGATCTGTTACCGACCACGATGACATCGATTGATAATTGCTCAGTCGGATGCCCCGTAGGTGGAGACCACCAAACCCTCTATCGCAACGCTTATACGCTTAACAACAACGGCTCAACGAAGTTTGCAAATTGGGTAGCTTACAAGATCACTAAGCAGACCGCGGCTAGCGGTCGCCCGCGCGAGTGGGCCGATGACGGCAGTTTCGACACCCGACTGGAATGGGATGAGAACATTCGTCTGACGTACGTCACGGATGCTCACGGCAACGAAACATGGCATTACTACGACAGCCTGGGCTACACGTATCGCATTCGTCACGCCGATGGCTTGTCGGAGTGGTTGTTCCGCGAAAGAATCAAGCAAGCCCCGGGGTTAATACGCTGGGCAAGATCCTGTCCGCTCTATCGACATCACTGCCTGAATTCTTCGCAGAGATTGAGCGAGGAGGCGCAGAAGTAAAACCTGAGAAGAAAATTATGGAGTTTTGAATAAACAGGGCTGGAGTAGTTTTAATTCATCAATCTGAGGTCGAAGAAAATGAAAATGGTACCCAGACTTACAATGGCCGATGCTCAACACATCATGCAAGCTTGCCTTGCGAAAGCCAATGAACTGGCGGTTGATATGGACATCGCCATTACTGATGATGCCGGCCATTTAGTCATGTTTCAGCGTATGGACAATGCGCGGATCACCAGTATCGACATTGCCATCAGCAAATCCTTCACGGCTGCCGCCGCACGTAAATCGACGCGCGCCTATGGCGAAATCAGCGTGCCAGGCAAACCGGCCTTCGGCATCAACACCAGCAACCAGGGACGTTTTTCCATTGTCGCCGGTGGGCTGCCGCTCTTCATGCAGGAGTTCATCGTAGGTGGGGTAGGGTGCAGTTCAGGCACTCCCGATCAGGATGAGATTGTAGCGCAAGCCGGCGTCAATGCCTTCACGGCCTATATCAACTGATTAACTAAAAACATTCCCGAGTCATTCATCCAGCACGTTTACGTTTGCTGCTGGAAGCGCTTCTGCGCGCTTGATTTCCTGATCCGAACAAAAATAAAAGTTGAAGGAGAAATAAACAATGTTTAGCCAGCATGACCAAATTCAAGGTTACGATGATGAACTGCTGAGTGCGATTGACGCTGAAGAGCACCGTCAGGAACAGCATATCGAGCTTATTGCCTCCGAGAACTACACCAGTCAGCGGGTGATGGAAGCCCAAGGCAGTGGACTGACCAACAAGTATGCTGAGGGTTACCCGGGCAAGCGTTACTACGGCGGTTGCGAGCATGTCGACAAAGTTGAGCAGTTGGCAATCGACAGAGCCAAGGAACTGTTTGGTGCAGATTACGCCAACGTTCAGCCGCACTCCGGTAGTCAGGCTAATGCCGCTGTTTACCTGGCACTCCTCCAGCCGGGTGATACAGTATTGGGGATGAGCCTTGCTCACGGTGGACATCTGACTCACGGCGCGAAGGTCAGTTTATCAGGCAAGCTCTACAACTCGGTGCAGTACGGTATCGATACTGTAACGGGACTGATTGATTATGATGAGGTAGAGCGACTGGCGGTCGAGCATCAACCCGAAATGATCATCGCCGGCTTTTCCGCGTACTCGAAAACCCTGGATTTCCCGCGCTTTCGCGCGATCGCTGATAAGGTCGGCGCCTATCTATTTGTCGATATGGCCCACGTGGCCGGATTGGTAGCGGCAGGCCTGTATCCGAATCCGCTTCCATACGCGCATGTGGTCACGACCACTACGCACAAAACGCTTCGCGGTCCTCGTGGAGGTTTGATTCTTGCCAAAGGTAATGAAGATCTTGAGCGCAAACTCAACGCCGCGGTCTTTCCAGGCGGGCAGGGCGGTCCATTAATGCATGTGATCGCCGCGAAGGCTGTGTGCTTCAAGGAAGCGCTTGAACCTGGCTTCACCACGTATCAACAGCAGGTGATCAAGAACGCCAAGGCGATGGCTAGTGTGTTTATCCAGCGTGGTTATGACGTGGTCTCGGGTGGGACCGACAACCATCTGTTCCTTGTCAGCCTGATTCGGCAACGTCTGACGGGCAAGGATGCCGATGCCGCTTTGGGCCGCGCGCGTATCACGGTCAACAAAAACGCCGTGCCAAATGACCCACAGTCGCCATTCGTAACTTCTGGCTTGCGCATTGGAACACCTGCGGTGACTACACGTGGATTCCAGGAGCCCGAATGCAGCGTCCTTGCCAGTTGGATCTGCGACATCCTCGATAAACTTGGTGATGCCGAAGTTGAGGCTCGTATCGCTGCGCGGGTTTCAGAGTTGTGCGAGCGTTTCCCGGTCTACAAAGCCTGATCATCCACCAGCATTCGCTGCGGAGTTTAGTAGGTCGCTGACTGGTTTCGATCTGTTCAAGCTGGGCATCGGTCCTTCCAGTGCGCACACCGTCGGGCCGATGCGCGCTGCCGTGCGCTTTGCCGGGGGCTCAAGGATCAAGGCTTGCTGGAGGAGAACCGTGAATACACAGTCGGAAAGGCTTTTCACGGGAGGTCAGTAGCTATACGGGAAACGCCGGAGGACGGCATCTACGATCTCTACTGGGAGTAGACATCGTATCGCCCGAATCGACTTGAACTTGCAGATCGTTACGGCAGGTAAAAAGATCTAAAACCGTCCACCATGTCCCCTGTACACACAGGCGGAGAAAGTCCATTTGCTTTATCGAGAAAGAACACTTGGCGATGATCCAGGCGCGCTGTTCCTACCCGGGAGGACTGGCAAAGGGTAGTGGATATTACGTTCGTCAACATAAAACTGTTCTACGAAATCCTCTTTTCGATCGTAGGTTATAGAGGTGAACGAATCTACTACGAGAGTCGTGGATTTCCATCTGGGCTGCCTTTAGTTGGGATTGGCACGACAGCATAAGCCGAGGGGGGATAGTGGAACTGCGACCATGAGGTAGCATGCGGAGGGATTGACCGCTACTTCGAAGCCGCCCGGGTCTGCGCGGAATTCAAGTCAAAACTTAAACGCGTCAGCCCCATGGTCAGTGACGCATTGAGTAAAAGGCCTGAATGGGCAGTAGGCCACAACACAGCGCTGCACCAAGCTCGTGTGGTGCTCAATGTCTATCTGTAGACCTGTTTATCCATCCAGCTCCGAGACAATCTCCAACGATTTGCACCAGAATTGTCCTTAATCTTGTTTACCTCCCCCATCTATCACGCTAATTTACGTCAACGCTGGCATAGTGCCGCTATCGGGCGTATCTAATTAGCCTTCGCATACGCGCACCACAGCCCAGCTGGTGCCTTCCCAAATTTAGGGCGGGATCATTGATCGTACGTTGCAACCGCATGAGGATTCTGCGGTGTGGCTCTTGTGGGAAGTGTTATGGATGGCGTCAGCTTCAAGCAGGTAGACCAATATGCGCTTTGTTGTGTCGAGAATTTTTCTGATGAACTCAAGCTCGCGCTGAGGGAGAACCTCACACGGATCTGCCATGGTGCTGATCAGGCCAGCAAGGACAGGGCGATCTACAAATACCCAGCGACGATCAAGCACTTCTGGAACGAACGCTACTCCAAGAAACCTTGGGAAACCCGGATCGGCATGCTGGGCGAGCTTCTGTCCCATGTCATCATTCTGAAGCTCTTCCCCGACTTCGACGTAGTCTCTCCATTCTTCAACATGGAAGAAAAGAGCATCCGGAAGGGGTTCGATCTGCTCCTGTACGAGACTTCAACCAACAACGTCTGGATCACCGAGGTCAAGTCGGGCGGCAGAGGGGCAGACAAGACCTCTTGCTCGGCTACCAGCGCGCAGTTGCGTCTGGCTCGGGATGATCTCAAGAAGCGCTTAGCTGAGCCGGAGCTCAATCACTGGCTCAACGCAATCAATGCCGCGAAAAATGCTATCCATAACAAAGCCAACTACCGGGACTCCGTAATTGAAATTTTGGAGCTGGAAGGTGATTTAGCCGAAGAAAACGGTGCGACCGCTTCGGACAACAATGTGTTTCTCATCTCCGCTCTTTTCAGCGATGTCACCCAGGCCGTCGCCGAGAAGACCGTGTCGAAATTCACAACCAAGCTTGTGGCTGATGCAGTGTTCAAGACGGTGTGGGTGCTATCCCTACACAAGGGCACTATGGAAAAGTTGGAAGAGTTCTTAAGGCTGGAGACGGAGCAGTAGCATGGAAGAGCTGACCATCAGGAAGCTGGGCAACACCAAGTTCAAAGACTTGTATTTCCAACTCCTCAAGGGAGAAGAATTGGATAGCACGGAGACAGTGAAGCTTCTGGCTATCGCAGTGCTCCTCCTCAATCACAAGACCCCCGAAATTCGCCGCCTTGGCTACCGCATCATCCTGTTCTACGGGAATTCATCTGGTCAATACCAGGCGCTGTACGATGTGGCACTCAACAGTGGCCTGCACCCTGTCTCTGCAGTGATCAGTAGTTACTTTTCCAAGGAAGACCACCGCAGCGAGTCATTCATCCGAAATATCGTAGGTAGCTACGTCGATACCTTCCGCGATCAAGGCATCGTACTGACTGAACAACAGGACGCCCTTCGGACATTTGTTCAATCGGAGTACCGTAAATCCTCAGTCGTGATTGCTCCGACCAGCTACGGCAAATCTGAGCTCATCATCCAATCTGTGAAGGAAAATCCGGAGCAGCGGGTGCTGATCCTCGTGCCCTCGAAGGCCTTGCTGGCGCAGACGAAGAAGCGCTTGATCTACGCAGACATCGACGGGCTGGGTAAGGTGGTGACCCACCCCGAGATGTTTTCGGTGGAGCGGAATAACAGGGCGTTTGTCCTGACTCAGGAGCGACTCAATAGGCTCCTGAACGAGAACGCCGGGCTGACCTTTGATATGGTTTTCGTCGACGAAGCCCACAATCTGCTGCAGAGCGACCGCAGAAGTGAGTTACTCGCCGCCGTGCTATGCATCCTCGGAGCTCGTAACCCGGAGACGTCGTTTAAGTTCCTTACACCTTTCCTGTGCGATGAGCTCAATGTCCGTGTGCGCTTCCTGGACATGATCCCGAACGGGTTCAAGATCGACGAGTACATCAAGTCCGAACGTTTCTACATCAGGGATTTCAGGGCAGGGAAGGGCGAGACGAAGCTCACGCTTTACGATCACTTCCTGAATGACTCGATGGAGTTCGACAGGAAATACGCCAACTGCTTCGAGCTCATCCAGGGCGAAGCGCTGTCTAAAAATATCGTTTACGGTAACAAGAAGAAGGGCATTGAATCGTTTGCTGTCGAGCTGGCAGGAGTGCTGCCACCCGTGGATTGCCCATTGATTCAGACCGCATGTGACGAGCTGGAAGAGCTTTTTGACCGGCGCTACAAGCTGATCAGCTGTTTACGAAAGGGGGTCATGTACCACCATGGTTCGATTCCTGACACCATCCGCCTGTACTTGGAGAACCTGTTCAGCAGTTCCAAGAAGATGAAATTCCTGGTCTGCAACTCGACCCTTCTTGAGGGTGTGAATCTGCCGATCGAAAGGCTGTTTGTCTATGACTTCACCAAGGGCAAAAGCTACCTGACCTCATCCCAGTTCAAGAACCTCGTGGGACGTGTGAACCGCTTCAGTGAAGTCTTTGCACCTGGTGCGGAAGCTGCGCTGAAGAAGCTGGAATCCAGCATCTACCTGCTAGGCGTGGATGGTTATACAAGCAAGCGGGCTGATCTCGAAAACTTCTATAAGAAGGCCGTGAACGTCTCGAAGGTCGACAAGGATAACGTCAGCAATGTGCTACTGGAGGCGACCAAGATCGTCGATGGGAAGGTATCGGATCGGTACGAGGATGCCGTTGAGCGCCTGGAAAACCTGCACCCTGGTGTGGTTCGAGATCGAGAGTGTAAGTACGTTACCACTGAGGTAGGCAAGCTCCTCATCGCAAATAGCGTCAGTGAAATCGATGTATTCGAGCAGGAAGAGGCCATCGACAGCATGATTAGGCGGAGCATTGAGGCAAACGGTGTCATCAATACCGTCGATAGGCTGATGGTTGCCATCTGGAAGTCTTTCGTCGAGTACTTTGACGAAGGCCGAGAGTACAGCGATCTGCTGCGTCTTAAGCAGGAGCCAGCGCGGAACTTCTATGCCATGATTCTGGACTGGAAGCTGAAGAAATACAGCGTGAAGCAGACCATCCGATTTACGCTCGATTACTGGAAGAAGCTGGTCGAGGAAAAACGTAGTGACCATGTGTTTGTCGGCAAGTGGGGAGACACGACCTATGGCGATAGCAAATTCGAGAACTGGGTAAGGATTTCCAAAAAGGATGTCACTGAGCGGATCAACCTGGCGATTGTTCGCCTCAAGGACGAGGACGATTTCTTCGACAACAAGATCTTCAAATTCGTCGAGGTACTAAATGGCGTAGGCGCCTTGGATTCTGGTTTCTACAAGCTCATCAAATACGGCACTGCTGATGACACCAAGATCAAGCTCATACGCGATGGGTATAGCCATGGCCTGGCGGATCTGATGCTCGAACGTTATCCAGAAACGGTGCGTGCAACGCTCGGCGGTGAAATTGAAGTGAGCCCTCGTCTCGTCAACATGATGATCAAAAACGAGGAGAGCGATCTGTTGATTTTTGAAGCGAAGATGAACCTTAAACCGGTCTGATAGATGCCCTTGAAAATACCTGTGAGGTTGATCTGGTAGCCTGCCTGGCGGCTACCAACAGCACGTTGCGAAGATAGCTCAGCTGGAGCCGAAGGAGCTGAACGGTCAACCAGTTCTTCGTCGGAAGCGTAGACTGGCGCCTTGATGGGAGGATTGAGATTGTGATCAGGATCCTGGTTTTGAAACCTGAAGACTCCATGCTCAGAGCCGACGAGAATCTTGAAAGCCAAGGAGTTAGGGGGGCGGATGTCGTCGATTTGGGTTGATTCTGGTGATTCGTGGCAAAGTCCGGCTTTTAGGTACGGGTGACAGCGAGCAATCTAAACAACCCACAGACCTGATTTAACTATGGAAGATGTCATATGTTCATAAGAAGCGCGCGGGCCTCGAAATTCCCCACGCCCAGGATTGGACAGGATTTCTGAGGCCATTCGCATCCTTGATTTAACATAATATACATTACACGTAACAAAGTATTACAACGTTAGCATGGTCACACAGGAAATTTGAATCTGCGTTGGCCGCTTCAAGACCAGCTTTCCCTATAAACTGCATTCTTCCCAATCTACAGCCCTCATCCATCATCACGCGTCAGCTTTTCAATCAGCGCTCCGTGCTGTGGAAACTGTGCCGTGAGTTTTGCGCGATTACCGATTTCCATGTCTGCGAAATCAAACCCAGGCGAAACCGCTTCGCTGATCAAGCCAAAGCCATTTGAGCCTTCCAGTAATCGAGAGGCTTTCCAAATTCCACCCGGTACGTGCAACTGCAGTTGCTGACCAGCCAAAACATCGCTGCCCATCACCAGCGTTTGCAATGAGCCGTCGGCGTGGATCAGGTTGTATTCGATGGCGTCGCCCAACTGAAAATAATGCAGGATGTCGGACTGGTTGAAATGAAACTGGCCCGCCGGCGATTGCTCAGTGAGCAGATAGTAGATCGAGGTCAGCAGATAACGCGGGCCTTGCTGCGTTTCGAGGCAGGCACGGTGATCGGCTTGATAGGTTCTGCGGTAATAACCGCCCTCGACATGAGGCTGTAGATTCAGCGCAGCAATCACATCAAATGCGTTCGGCTTGCGCTGAATCATGGTTTTCTCCGTTATCGGTAATGATTTTTTGTTAGCTCAACTAAACGGTCATTTAGTGTAGTTAACGTATTATCGACGAAGATCGATGCAATCACCCTACTATCCTAGAAATCCACGGTCGCCGAAAGCAGATACGTTCTCGGCGTAGAAAGCGTCAATCCCGGCTCACTGTCATCCGATGCACCCGCCGAGCTCCAATAGCGTTTATCCAACACATTCTCGACATTGGCCCGCAAGGTAATGGTCTTCTCGTCCAGCTTGAAAGCATAGCGTGTGCCTACGTCGAGCCGTTCCCATGAGTCGATTTCCTTGTCGTTCGACTGGTCCAGATACTGCGAACTTGAGTAAATACCGCGACTGGTCAAGGTCAAACCCTGCACCGTGGGCACGTCCCACTCCGCACCAAGGTTGACGTTGTATTTCGGCGTCGCCGGTGCGCGGTTGCCGTCGAATGTGCCGTTGGTGGTGTGGGTCAGTTCGCTGTCGATGTACATCACACCGCCGAGCAATCGGAACCCCTTGAGCGGTTCGCCGAACACGCTCAGTTCTACGCCGTTGTTCTCACGCTTGCCGTTCGGGCCGAAGACTCGCGTGGTCGCATTGGTTTCGTAGGCAGGCTGTTTGATGCGGAACACCGCTGCCGTCAGCGCGTATGCGCCGGCGTCGTACTTGGCACCGACTTCAACTTGGCGGCTGATGAATGGCGGGAAGATTTCGTCTTCGTTGATAGATGTCGATGGCGCGATCTTGCCTTGGCTGAGGCCTTCCATGTAGTTGGCGTACAGCGAGAGTTTGTCCGTCGCCTTGAACAGGATCCCGCCCGATGGCGAGACTTTTTCCTCATCGTAAGCCGTGTCGCCCTTGATGCCGTCGCTCCAGTCATCGACTTTGACTCGCTGCCAGCGCGCCCCCAAAGTCAGCAACAGACGATCGTCGAAGAAGCCAAGCGTGTCGGACAACGCCACGCCGCTGAAGCGGTTCTCGGTGTAGACCTTGGCGTCATTGCGGGTCGGCGTGCCGGGCCTGGGGATTTCCACCGGGTCGTAGAGGTTGCTGCGCCCGGCCGCGTAACGGGCGCCGCCGTTTTCGAAGTCCATATAAAAGTAGTTGGCCGCCAGGTTCACTTCATGGCTGACCGGTCCGGTCTGGAACCAGTTACGAACGCCAGCGGTAGCCGTGCGAACGTTCTCGTCGCGAGTGAAGTCGCGCGGCTGAACGCTGAAATCGCCGGCATCGTTGCTCACCGAAACGGCATGGCGCAAGAAGTCGTGATTGCTTTTGCGGGCGCCGACGCCGCCATACAGCATGACCGAGTCGCTGACATCGAACTCGCCGTTGACTGTGCCGAAAGTGTCTTTGGTGCGCGCCTGGCTCCAGGGTTGCGCATAGTTATCGCGCACATCATTGGCGTTCGGCACCTTGGCATTGGCCGCGACTTGTACGCGTTCCTGCGGTGCGTCGGTGTCGCGTTCGGTGCGGCCGATATCGGTGGAAAGTCGCAAGCGTTCACCACGGAAATCCAGACCAAGGACCGCCATGTCGCGATCGACACTCTGATGATCCCATTCGGTATCACCGGACTGTTTAACCCCGTTGAAGCGCAGACCGAATTGGTTTTCGTCACCAAAACGCCGTCCGACATCCACCGCGCCGCCGGCTTGGTTGTTCGAGGCGTAATTGGCTGTCAGCGAGGTGATCGGCTTGTCGGTCGCGCGTTTCGGCACGACGTTGATCCCCCCTCCTACACTGCCCCGTGGCGAAATCCCGTTGATCAATTGGCTCGGGCCTTTGAGGATGTCGACGCGATCGGCCATTTCCATGTCGATGGTGTAAGTCGGCAAGATTCCGTAGAGGCCGTTGTAGGAAACGTCACTGTTGAACAGGCTGAAACCACGGATGGTGAATTGCTCATAGCGGCCACCGGCCGGGTTGGTTGCGCGTACCGAAGGGTCGCTGCCGATCAGGTCGCCAAGCGTGCGCGCCTGTTGGTTTTTCACCGTTTCGCTGGTGTAGGTGGTCATGCTGAACGGGGTTTCCATAAAATCTTTGGAGCCCAACAGCCCTTGCGAGCCACGCCGTGCGACCTGACCGCCGGCGAAGACGTCGGCATCCGCAGAACCGCTCGCGCCGAGAATCGATGTCGGTGCCAGTTGCAAGGTGCTGCCTTGCGCTGCGGGCACCAGCGTATAAGCCTGATCGCCGACCGGTTGCAGCTGCAAACCGGAGCCCAGCAACAACCTGCTGAACCCCTCCTCCACACCGAACTCGCCGGACAATCCATTGCTGTTACGGCCGCTGACCAGCGCCGGATCCACCGAAAGATTGACTCCAGCGAGACCGGCGAACCGCGTCAGCGCGGCACTCAGGCTACCGGCCGGCACCTGATAACTGCGGCGGCTGCCGTCGTCGGCCCAGCTCGATTGGATCAACACGGGGCTGGCACTCAGGCTCAGCAACAGACTCAACTGCAACAACGGACGCAAACGACCTGGAAATACTGCGGGCATTGGAAGAAGCTCTCGATTTTGTTCACTTGCCTGGAATGACCAGCGAGGCGAAAAAAAGGGACAGGCTTCAGCCAGTTTTTTCTGCGCGCGTTACCAGTGACACCCAAAATCGCGTTCGCCTGTGCACGTCGACGGGCAAACTGGCTGCCAGCAGTGCCAGCACTTGATCGGTATCGTCGAGGCGGAAACTGCCGGTGATGCGCAGCGATTCTAGCGCCGGATCCCAGCGCAGCACTCCCGAGCGGTAGCGACTCAGCTCGCGAAGGAAATCACCCAGCGCCTGGTTTTGCGCCATCAGCACACCGTCGCGCCAACCGGGCATCAATGCATCGAATGCCGTCACTGCCCCCGCGCCCGAAGCTTGCAGGCTGACTTGCTGGCCCTGCTGCAATACCAGCGACGGGCCTTGAAGTGGCTGCAATGGCACCGAACCACGCAACACGCAGACCTGGCAATCGCGCGCATTGAGGCGCACCGAGATGTCGCTGTGATTGACGATCATCCGCCCATAAGCCGCGTTGACGATAAAGGCTGAATCGCCCGCCACGTTGAGCGCCATCTCGCCACGAATCAGTGACAGCTGACGTGCAGGCAGATCGACATTCACCGCGCTGTCGGTGTTGAGTTGCAATGAAGAGTCCTGGGCCAACTGCACTTTGCGCCGCTCGCCAGTGCTGGTGTGCAAATCGGCGCGCCAGACCTCCAGCGGCAGCTCCCGACTGATCAACCACGCCGCCGGCACCAGCGCCGCCACGCCCAAGGCACGCTTGAGTGCCGCGCGCCGCGCCGGATCCGGCCGATCCAGCGTGGCCATGGCCAGTGTCGGCGGCAAACCTGCGAAACGCTGGCGAAGCTGTTGGATTTTCTGCCAAGCGTTTTCGTGGCGACTGTCACTGGCGCGCCAATACTGCAATCGGGCGTGATCTTCATCACTGGCGCCGCCGGATTCGAGCAAGGCCAGCCATTGCGCCGCCGCCCTCGCCACTTCCCGCGTTTCATCGCTGGGGGCAACGCGCATCACAGCTCCACCAGCAAGCAATGCTCGTACGCCTGGGCCATGTAGCGTTTCACCGTGCGCTCAGAAACCTGTAAACGCTCGGCGATCTCGCGATAGCCAAGGCCCTCGAGTTGACTCCAAAGAAATGCCCGACGCACCGCACGCGGCAAGCCATCGAGCAACTCATCCAGCGCCTGCAAGGTTTCCAGCAGCAACCAGCGCTGTTCCGGCGACGGTGCGCACGCTTCCGGCAATTGCGCCAAGGCGTCGAGGTAGGCTTTTTCCAGATGGCGCCGCGTGTAGAAATTGCTCAGCAGCCGTTTGCCGACGGTGAGCAGATACGCGCGCGGCTCGCGCAATTCGGCCAGTGGCGGCGCGTTGCACAGGACGCGCAGAAAGGTGTCCTGACTGAGGTCCGCCGCATCCCACGCATTGCCCATGCGCCGGCGCAGCCAGGTTTCCAGCCAGCCGCGGTGCTCGCGGTACAACTGCTGCAGGCTCTGCTCCGACGGTGACGTGGCTTCAATCATCTCAAGAGACCCTGCGCGAAGGTAGATTCAAATGAGACTGATTCTATTTAACTTCTCGAAGGACACAAAGCCTTTTTCTGCTCAACGCTTGAGCGTTTCGCTCGGCAGCTCCTTGAACAGCGCGTGGTAACTGCTGGAAAACCGCCCCAGATGCCAGAACGACCAGCGCATCGCCACTTCGGCAACGGTGGTTTCCGTGGGCCTGCGCTTGAGCAATTCACGGTGCGCACTGTTCAGCCGCCTCAGCCGTAACCAGTGGCTCGGGGTCATGCCGGTGTAGGCCTTGAACGCCTGCTGCAACTGGCGCAGCGGCACACCGGCGACGTCGGATAGTTCGAGCAGATTAACCGTGTCTTCCGGCGAATCTGCCGCCCACTCCCCCACTCGTTTCATGATTTGGCGTTCGTCGTGGCGCCGCTGCAATCCACCGCGATCGAGACGAGTTTGAGCGTTGTCGAGGATGAACAGACAGTCCTCGAGCAGTTGCCGAGTCAGGCGATCTTTATCAAGTGGATCAGCAGCTTGCGACAACTTCGTGAGAATCGAGCTTAACCAGCCGCTGAACAAAGCGTTCTGTCCGCAGTTCAGCGGCGCCATGAACAACCCTTCGAGCTTGGCCACTTGCAGGCCGTGCTCGCGGACAAAATCCGCCCCGAACACCACGGCGATTTCCCGATAGTTTTCCGGAGTGATCCAGATGTTGCGGCTCTCTTCGTTGAGCAGATACAGCACGTTGTCGCTGCGATCAAAGCAGAACGCCAGAGCACCGGATGGCGCACTGAAATTCTGCTCGACCCGGGTGTTCATCTGTTCTTCGTAGACCTCGACGCCCTGCAGATCCAGATAACGAATCTGCCCGGCGAAATGCCCCGGCGACATCTGCTGGTAATGCTGGACCCAACCCGGTGTGGCGCGGATTTGCTCGGCCACGTCGGCGGTATTGAACGCTTGTACCTGGAGCAGATTGCACGTTGTCATGGGGTGACCTTGCGCACTCTTTTGGTGCGCTTTGGTGCTGCTGAAAGTGGATAGATGGAATCGCGAGCCGCGCCCAAGATAGTCGCCAACGCGCCACAGGGGAAGGGGCGGAAGATGAAACCCGCCCTCCCCGGCGTCTACAAAACCAATAACGAGGTCTTTATGAACGCCCCTTTCGATCAGCTGTTCACCTGGCTGAAAGATCACAAGATTACCGAAGTCGAATGTGTGGTCAGCGACCTGACCGGCATCGCCCGCGGCAAGATTGCACCGACCAACAAATTCCTGCATGAGCGCGGCATGCGCCTGCCGGAGAGCGTGCTGCTGCAAACGGTAACCGGGGATTTTGTCGACGACGACATCTACTACGACCTGCTCGACCCGGCCGACATCGACATGGTCTGCAAACCGGTTTCCGACGCCGTGTACGTCATTCCGTGGGCCATCGAGCCGACCGCCATCGTCATCCACGACACCTTCGACAAGTTCGGCAACCCGATCGAACTGTCGCCGCGCAACGTGCTGAAGAAAGTTCTGCAGCTCTACACCGACAAGGGCTGGAAGCCGATTGTCGCGCCGGAAATGGAGTTCTACCTGACCCAGCGCTGTGAAGATCCGGACCTGCCGCTCAAGGCACCGCTGGGCCGTTCGGGCCGTGCGGAAAGCGGCCGCCAGTCATTCTCGATCGATGCCGCCAACGAATTCGATCCGCTGTTCGAAGACGTCTACGACTGGTGCGAACTGCAAGGCCTGGACCTCGACACGCTGATCCACGAAGACGGCCCGGCGCAGATGGAAATCAACTTCCGTCATGGCGATGCGCTGGATCTGGCCGACCAGATCACCGTGTTCAAGCGCACCCTGCGCGAGGCGGCGCTCAAGCACAACGTCACCGCGACGTTCATGGCCAAACCGATCGGCGACGAGCCCGGCAGCGCCATGCACCTGCACCAGAGCGTGGTCGAGATCGCGACGGGCCAGCCGATCTTTGCCGACGCCGAGGGCAACATGAGCGAACTGTTCCGTCATCACATCGGTGGCCTCCAAAAATACATCCCGAAAGTCCTGCCGATGTTCGCGCCGAACGTCAATTCGTTCCGCCGCTTCCTGCCGGACACCTCGGCACCGGTCAACGTCGAATGGGGCGAAGAGAACCGCACGGTCGGCCTGCGAGTGCCGACTTCCGGGCCTGAGTCGATGCGCGTGGAGAACCGCTTGCCCGGCGCCGACGCCAACCCGTATCTGGCGATTGCCGCAAGCCTGCTCTGCGGCTACATCGGCATGGTCGAACAGATCGAGCCGAGCGCGGCAGTCGAAGGCCGGGCCTACGAACGGCGCAATCTGCGCCTGCCCATCACCATCGAAGAAGCCCTGACGCAGATGGAAGAGTGCCCGAAAGTGGCCGAATACCTGGGTAGCAAATTCGTTCGCGGTTACGTCGCGGTCAAACGCGCCGAGCATGAAAACTTCAAGCGCGTGATCAGCTCGTGGGAGCGGGAGTTCCTGCTGCTCAGCGTCTGACCGCGCAGCTGTCCCTGTGGGAGCGAGCCTGCTCGCGAAGACGTCGGCACACTCACCATAGATGTCGACTGAAACACCGCTTTCGCGAGCAGGCTCGCTCCCACATTGGATCTGTGATGTACCCAAGAAGTGATAACACCACAGACGAATGTGCAGCGCCTGAGAATTCCAATAAATCCAAGAGGTGTCGATATGCGTCTATTGAAATCCGTACTCCCGGTAGCACTGAGCGTGCTGTTCAGTGCCGTAGCCCACGCCGAGTCCCAGGTCAGTGTCTACAACTGGACCGACTACATCGGCGAAACCACCCTCGCCGACTTCCAGAGCAAGACCGGGATCAAGGTGATCTACGACGTCTTCGACTCCAACGAAACCCTTGAAGGCAAACTCCTCGCTGGTCGGACCGGATATGACGTGGTAGTGCCGTCCAACCACTTCCTCGCCCGTCAGGTAAAGGCCGGGGCGTTCATGAAGCTCGATCGTTCACAGTTACCAAACTGGAAGAACCTGGATTCGAAACTGCTTGAATTGCTTGAGAAAAATGATCCTGGCAATGCGCACTCGGTGCCTTACCTGTGGGGCGCCAACGGCATCGGTTATAACGTCGATAAGGTCAAGCAAGTGCTCGGCATCGACCACATCGATTCCTGGGCCGTGCTGTTCGAGCCCGAGAACCTCAAGAAGCTGAGCCAGTGCGGCGTGTCGATGATGGATTCCGCCGACGAAGTCTTCCCGGCCATCCTCAACTACATGGGTATGGACCCGCGCAGTGAAAACCCTGAAGACTACAAAAAGGCCGAAGCCAAACTGCTGAGCATCCGCCCGTACATCACCTATTTCCATTCTTCCAAATACGTGTCGGACCTGGCCAATGGCGACATCTGCGTCGCGTTCGGTTACTCCGGCGATGTGTTCCAGGCGGCCAACCGCGCCAAGGAAGCCAAGAACGGTGTGAATATCGCTTACGCCATCCCCAAGGAAGGCGCCAACCTGTGGTTCGATCTGCTAGCGATCCCAGCCGACGCGAGCAACGCTAAAGAGGCGCACGCCTTCATCAATTACCTGCTCGATCCGCAAGTGATCGCCAAAGTCAGCGCCACCGTCGGCTACGCCAATCCGAACCCGGCGGCCAAGCCGTTCATGGATCAGGAACTGGTCACCAACCCTGAGGTTTACCCGCCGCAGTCGGTGCTCGACAAACTCTACATTTCCTCGACCCCGCCCCAGGCGATCATGCGTCTGATGACCCGGTCGTGGAGCAAAGTGAAGTCGAACAAATGAATCAGCACAGCGCACAACACACCGGCTCTTATTACGCCGCTTCTGCGCGGGCGAGCACGCCCTACCCTGCGCTGGATGGTGATTTGCTTGCCGACGTCTGCGTAATCGGTGGCGGCTTCACTGGCGTCAATACCGCGATTGAGCTGGCCCAGCGCGGTCTGTCGGTGGTGTTGCTCGAGGCGCGGCGCATCGGCTGGGGCGCCAGCGGGCGCAATGGCGGTCAGCTGATTCGCGGTATCGGCCATGAAGTCGCGGGGTTCGCCCGTTACGTTGGCCAGGACGGCGTGCGCTATCTGCAGCGCGCCGGCATCGATTCGGTGGAACTGGTGCGCCAGCGCATCACTGAAAACGCCATCGACTGTGATCTGCGCTGGGGCTTTTGCGAACTGGCCAACACCGCCGCGCAATTCGCCGCGTTCAAGCAGGAACAGGACAGTCTCGCCGAACTCGACTATGCCCACGAAACCAGGCTGGTCGGCCCGCAGCAGATCCGTGAGCAAGTGGTCGACGCTGGTGTGTACGCCGGCGGATTGATCGACATGGGTTCGGGCCATTTGCATCCGCTTGATCTAGTCCAGGGCGAAGCGCGTCTCGCGGCATCGCTGGGCGTGCGGATCTTTGAGCAAAGTCCGGTGCTGGAAATTCTCCATGGCCCGACCGTCGAGGTGCGCTGCGCCACGGGTTCAGTGCGCGCGGGCAGCCTGGTGCTCGGTTGCAACGCGCATTTGGATGACCTGGAACCCAAACTCAGCGGCAAAGTGCTGCCCGCCGGCAGTTACATCATCGCCACCGAGCCGTTGGACGAAAGCCGCGCCGCGCAGTTGATTCCGCAGAACCTGGCGCTGTGCGATCAAAAAGTCGGGCTGGACTATTACCGACTCTCGGCTGATCGACGGCTGCTTTTCGGCGGCGCTTGTCATTATTCCGGGCGCGATCCGGCGGATATCGCTGCCTACATGCGCCCGAAAATGCTGAAGATATTCCCGCAACTGGCCGATGTGCGCATCGACTACCAATGGGGCGGCAAGATCGGCATTACCGCCAACCGTTTTCCTCAGGTTGGCCGGCTCAAGCAGCACCCGAACGTGTTTTACGCGCAGGGTTATTCCGGTCATGGCCTCAACGTCACGCACTGGTGCGCGAAGCTGTTGGGCGAAGCCATTCATGCCGGGCACAGCCAGGGCATGGACGTGTTCAGCGGCGTGCCGCACATGACCTTCCCCGGCGGCCCGGCCTTGCGTTCGCCGCTGCTGGCGCTGGGCATGTTCTGGTATCGCCTGCGCGAAATGCTCGGCTGAGCCCGCCAAGATTCTGGCCCCTGTAGGAGCTGCCGAAGGCTGCGATCTTGGGACGCAGAGCGTCCCGGGCTGCATTCCCACGCAGAGCATGGGAACGATCAGGTCGCAGCCTTCGGCAACTCCTTGCACCGCAATCGCGTCCCACTCCAGCTATACACATTTGCTCTATCGCCAAGCACTTCTATATTGAGGAAGTGCTTTTGCGTTCCTGACGCTCAGTGCCCGATTAATTGAGGAGGACATGGATGAAGTCGTCAGCCAGCGATGAGCCGCGAGCACCCGGTCAGGCGCCGATCAAAACCCGCCGTTTCGCTATTTCACTGGTGTGGATCGTGCCGATTGTGGCGGTGCTGGTGGGCATTTCGCTGGTGATTCACAACATCCTTCAGGAAGGCCCGGTCATCACCGTCACCTTCAAGACTGGCGATGGCCTCACCGCCAACAAGACCGAAGTCAGATACCGCAACGTGGTCATTGGCCATGTCTCCGACGTCGAACTGGCCAACGACCATAGACATGTCAACGCCACGATCAAACTGGCCAAGCAAGCCGAAGCCTTTACCCGCGAGGACTCGCAATTCTGGGTCGTGCGTCCCCGTATCGGCGCCGGCGGTGTCTCGGGCATCGATACGCTGCTGTCGGGCGATTACATCGGCGCCGACATTGGCCAGGCCAATACCCGCTCGAAAAACTTCAAGGGTCTCGAGAATCCGCCGCCGATTACTTACGGCGAGCCGGGCAAGCGCTTCACCCTGCATACCGCCGACCTTGGCTCGCTGGACATCGGCTCGCCCGTTTATTACCGCAAGATTCCCGTCGGCCAGGTTGTGTCCTACGCGCTGGACCCGGACGGTAAAGGCGTCAATATCGAAGTGTTCGTGCATTCGCCCAACGATGTCTACGTCACCGAAAATACCCGCTTCTGGAACGCCAGCGGTATCGACATCAATGTCGGCGCCAACGGCTTTGCAGTGAAAACCGAATCGCTGTCGACCCTGCTGGTCGGCGGCATCGCATTCCGCGCTCCGGACTACAGCCCCGACGATAAGCCGGCCAGCGACGACAAGAGTTTCGAGCTGTTCGCCAATCAGACCGCCGCCCTCGCCCCGCCCGACGGCAAGGCGCAATACCTGTCGCTGCGCTTTGATCAGGCCTTGCGCGGCCTCAAGGTGGATGCGCCTGTCGAGTTTCTCGGTATCGAAATCGGCCGGGTGGTGGCGGTCAATCTCGACTTCGACGAGGTCAAGCGCACCTTTCCGGTGAATGTCGGCATCGTCATTTATCCGCAGCGACTCGGCCGTGCCCACGCGAAGATTCTCAAGACCTACCATGGCGACGAAAACGACGAGGCCACCGGCGCGCGCCTGATCGGCACATTCATTGAAAACGGTCTGCGCGCCCAGGCCCGCAATGGCAACCTGCTCACCGGTCAGTTGTATATTTCGCTGGATTTCTACCCCAAAGCGCCGAAAGTCGCGTTCGACCCCAAGGCACGGCCCGTCACCATTCCGACCGTCCCTGGCAGCCTCGAACAGTTGCAGGAAAAACTCGAGGCGATGGTCAACAAGATCAACGCATTGCCGGTTGAACGCATCGCCAGCAACCTCGACGGCAATCTGGTCGAGCTGCGCAAGGGCCTGAAGCAGTTCAATGCCAAGACCCTGCCGGGCGTGCAGAGCACCCTCGCCGACGTCAGCAAGACGTTGCAGTCGGCCAATTCGACGTTGGCCGAGGACTCTCCGCAACGCGAGCAACTCACCGAGACCCTCGACGAGCTCGGGCGCATGTCGCGCTCGTTGCGTGAATTGTCGGATTACCTCGGTCGCCACCCTGAGTCGCTGATTCGCGGGCGTCCCGACAACGCCGCGCCGCTGGACCTCAAAGGACCGCCACGTAATTGAGCACAGGAGCTGAATCCATGGCTTTACCGTTGAAGATCACCGTGCTCGCTGCCTTCGTGCTGCTGACTGCGTGCCGTAGCGACCCGATCAGCTTTCACACGCTGGTCCCGGCGCAACCGGGCGCCAGTCGCAACGGCGCCGACATCGCCATCGAAAGCATCAGCGTGCCGCCGCAGGTCGATCGCGCGCAGATTGTGATTCGCCAGGGCAACAGCGGCGTGGCCATCCTCGATACCGACTGGTGGAGCGCCACGCTTGCCGATGAGTTGCGCGGTGCGCTGGCCGATCAATTAAGCGGCGGCGGCCAGCATCGAGCATCGGTGCGCGTCGATGTGCAGCGCTTCGATTCGATTCCCGGCCAGTACGCCTTGATCGATGTGAAATGGCGAGTGCGCCCGCTGGATGCAACGGACGCGGCGCTGCTCACCTGCCGCTCGGTGTTGCAGACGCCTTCAGGGCCGAGCATCGAGGAACTGGTGACGGCGCAGCAGAGCAACGTCAAACGCCTTGCTGCGCAAATCACTCAGGCTGCGAGCGGCTCGCGCTGCCCGGTGCAAAACTGACTCAGCCTACAAATCGAAGCGATCCACCGCTCGCCGCCGCTCGTTGTCATCGCGCACATCGTAGTTGGCGGTTGTCTGGATATTGCTGTGATGCGCGAGTTTCTGCGCGATCGACAGGTCGTGCTCTTCGATCACCCGGGTGATGAATGAACGCCGAAAATCGTGGGGCATGATTTTCACCCCGACCTGCGTACCGCGCTGGCGGGCAATGTAGTAAATCGCGTGTTTGGTGATGCGCTCGCGGGTGATGTGGCTGCCCCGGCGAATGCGATTGAACAGAAAAGCATCGTCGCTCTCGCCTTCCTTGAGCTGTGAACGACGCAGTTCCAGCCAGGCGTCGAGCTTGGCAAAGGCCCAGGCCGGCGCGTACTTGATCAGCTGTTTGTTGCCCTTGCCGGTGACGGTCAGGCTGCGCTCTTTGAAGTCGACTTGACTCAGATCCAGATCCACCGATTCCGACTTGCGCATGCCGGTGCCATACAGCAACGCTATCACCGCCGCATCACGCAAGCCCTGCGGGCGCGGGTCGGCAGCGCAGACTTCCATCAGTTCGTGGATCAGCGTGCGCTTGAGGTTGCGCCCTTGGGACAGCCGCGTGCCGGCTATGCCCTTGACCGAACGCATCTTCAACAGGTGATCCTGGCTGATCAGGCTCATGCGCCACGCCTCGTTCATCACCCCGCGCACGGCGTTCACGTAAAGCGACGAGGTGTTCGGTGCATAACCGTCGGCACGCAAAGCGGCGACCAGCGCCACCACATCTTCCGGTTGCAGGCCGTGCCAGGGGATTTCTTCGATATCGACGTCCTCGAAACCGAGGCGGTCAGCGGCATCTTGCAGCACATAGCGCATGGTCAACTGGCTGGAAGGTGCCAGTCGCGCCAGGTAAACGGTCAGCGGATTGCTGTTGGACGGTGTGGGTTGGGTATTCGACAAATCACTCAAACGAAACGGCCTTGAAATAAAAAACGATTCTACAGAAACAATAAATGCATGAAATGAAACGCAAAAAACAGCATGACTCAATGAAAGGGGTTGCCGCGAAAGGCCGACAACCTGCCGTTCGAGGCAATAAAAGTCAATCGGGCATTCCCCGAACGGTCTGTTTGCTGCTTTATCAGCACGGTAGGCGAACTGAAACATCGCGCTCTTATGTTCAGTGCAGGGAACTGCAAGCAGGAGTGCGACATGAAGATCACGGTGTTTGGCAGTGGTTACGTCGGTCTGGTGCAAGCGGCGGTGCTGGCCGAGGTCGGTCATGACGTTGTGTGCATGGATGTAGACGCGCAGAAAATCGAGCAGTTGCGCCAGGGCCACGTCAGTATTTTCGAGCCGGGGCTGGCCAGCCTGGTGCGTGAGGGCCTGGATTCGAAACGCCTGCAATTCACCACTGATGAGCGACTCGCGGTGTTGCATGGGCGGGTCGCGTTTATCGCGGTGGGCACGCCGTCACGGGAGGACGGTTCGGCGGACCTGCGCTACGTGCTGTCGGTTGGCGACGCGATTGCCAGGCATCGTCAGCAGCCATTGATCGTGGTGGAAAAGTCCACGGTGCCGGTGGGCACGGGCGACGCTTTGCGCAGCCACATCGAAAAGGCCCTGATCAAGATTGGCCGCCTGCTGCAGTTCGATATTGTCTCCAACCCGGAGTTTCTCAAGGAAGGTTCAGCGGTTGCTGATTGCCGGCGGCCGGATCGCATCGTCATCGGTTGCGAAGGCGCTGAAGTGCGCGATGTGATGCGCGATCTGTACGCGCCGTTCAACCGCAACCATGACCGCATCATGTTTATGGACCTGCGCAGCGCCGAGCTGACCAAATACGCCGCCAACTGCATGCTGGCGACCAAGATCAGTTTCATCAACCAGATCGCCGAACTCGCCGAGCACCTCGGCGCGGACATCGAATCAGTGCGCCAGGGCATCGGTGCCGATACGCGGATTGGCTATCACTTTATCTATCCGGGTTGCGGCTACGGCGGTTCGTGTTTTCCCAAAGACATGCGCGCGTTGATTCACAGTGCCGAACAGGCGCATTGCTCCAGTGATCTGCTGCAAGCGGTCGAGGCGATCAACCAGCGCCAGAAGCACAAATTGTTTGAGCGCATCAACGCGTTCTACCGGGGCGATTTGCGCGGCAGGACCTTTGCCCTGTGGGGCCTGGCGTTCAAGCCCAACACCGACGACATGCGCGACGCGCCGAGCCGGGTTCTGCTCGAAGATTTATGGGCTGCGGGGGCCAGCGTGCGCGCGTTCGATCCGGAGGCCATGGTGGAAACCCAGAATCTCTATCCAAACGAATCAAAACTGATGCTGATGGGCACGCCGGAATCGGTACTGGCCGGCGCCGATGCGCTGATCATCTGCACCGAATGGCAACAGTTCAAGGCGCCGGATTTCGAGCTGATCAAACAGCGCCTCAATAGCCCGGTCATCTTCGACGGCCGTAACCTGTACGATGCCGGACGCCTGGCGCGCAATGGCTTCCAGTATTTCCCGATGGGGCGCGGTGAATCGTGCAAGTTGCCGATCACCTTGCGGCAGAGGCCAGCGGAGTCGGATGTGGCTTGAACTGGCCCTGTGGGAGTCATTGCAAATTGTGAGCTACACAGACCCTGTGGGAGCGAGCCTGCTCGCGAATACGGTATGTCAGCGACATCGCAGGTGACTGATCCGCCGCCTTCGCGAGCAGGCTCGCTCCCACAGGGAAATCATGTGTTCCCATGGACGCTGGTATATCAGCTTGACCGGTGGCGACTGCCCAGAGAGGATGGCGTTCGCCCAGGCTTCCCGAATAAGGACATTCCCCTTCCGTGGCCATGTATTCGCCGTTCATTCGCCGGTTGATGATCAGCTCGCTGACCGTGGTCATCAGCCGCGCCCTGGTCAGCCCGTTGCTGACACTGTTCCTCAGCAACAAGCTTGGACTCAATCCGCAGGATGTCGGCTTGCTGCTCGGCATCGCCGTGTTCAGCGCCACGCTGCTGTCGCTGTACGGCGGCTACATCATCGACAAGCTGGACAAGCGCCAGTTGCTGATTGTGGCCATGCTCTCCAGCGGTATCGGTCTGATCCTGCTGACCTTCGCGCAGAATCTGTATCTGGTCACCCTGGTGCTGATCATCAGCGAAACCGCGTCAGCGCTGTTCCTCATCGGCTCCAAGGCGATCCTCAGTGAAAAGCTGCCGGTGGGCCAGCGGGTCAAGGCGTTTTCCCTCAATTACACGCTGACCAATATCGGCTACGCCGTCGGCCCGATGCTTGGCGTGGTGATTGCCGGGGTGCAGCCGTCCGCGCCGTTCATCGTTGCCGGTGCGATCGCCATTGGCAGTATTTTTCTGCTGCTCGGCGCAGTCCGCGATGTCCGTCCGATAACAGCCGCCAGCGCGCCGCAGAGTTTTCTCAACACGCTGATGATCCTGAAAAACGACCGCACCATGGTGCTGTTCACCCTTGGCTGCCTGCTCAGCACATTGGTGCACGGACGCTTCACCCTGTACCTGTCGCAATACCTGCTGGTCACCCACTCCCAGCAACAGACCCTGGACACCATGGCCGCCCTGCTCGCCTGCAATGCGATCACGGTGATCCTCCTGCAATACCAAGTGGGTCGCTGGCTCAGCCGTGAGCACCTGCGTCACTGGATTGCCGGCGGTACCGCGCTGTTCATCGTCGGTTTGATCGGTTTCAGCGTGGCCGACAGTTTGCTCGGCTGGTGCGTCGCGATGTTCATCTTCACCCTGGGCGAAATGATCATCTACCCGGCCGACTTCCTCTTTGTCGACACCCTGGCCCCCGAGAGGCTGCGCGGCAGCTACTACGGCGCGCAGAACCTCTCGGCACTTGGCGGCGGCGCGAGCCCGGTGCTATGCGGGTTTTTGCTGATGCATACACCTGCGCCGAGCATGTTCTATGCCTTGAGCGGCTTGGCAGCGCTGGGCGGTTATCTGTGCTTCGTCAGTGCTCGGCGCACTGCTTCAATGCAAAAATAGTGTACTAAAACTGCATTTATATGAATTTGTCAGCATCGAATTTGCGCGGCAAACTACGCGCGTTCCTCCCCCAATGTTGGAACGCTTCGAGGGCTTTCCGGATATGCCGGACAAGTCCTTTTTTTTGCCCCGGATTTTGTAAAGGATCAGTTCTACATGCTTGCTCGCTGGTTGCCCGCTGCCATCAACACCCGCCCCACTGAATGGAGCCGTGCCGCGATCGGCATGGGCCTGGGCACGCTGTTCAGCGTGTGGATGTGTGCGCAGGTGTTCGGCCATGACGTTGCCTTTCACCTGGTCGGCCCGCTCGGCGCTTCGGCGGTGCTGCTGTTCGCCGTGTCCTCCGGCGCCCTCGCCCAGCCATGGTCGATTCTCGGCGGCTACCTGTGTGCCGGCGTGGTCGCCTTGCTGGTGGCCCATGTGCTTGGCCGTACGCTGGGCAGCGCCTGCCTCGCCGCCGGCATGGCGGTGATTCTGATGTGCTGGCTGCGTTGCCTGCACCCGCCGGCCGGCGCATTGGCGCTGACGCTGGTACTGGCCGACCCCGCAACCATCGCCATGGACTGGAAAGCCATGGAGCCGGTGATGCTCGGCGCCCTGTGCATGCTCATCAGCGCGCTGGCCTATAACAACCTGACTCGCATTCGCTACCCGAAACGCGCTGCTGACCCGGCACCGCCAGTGGTCCCGGTCGACCGCCAGGCGATCACCGCCGAAGACCTCAAACTTGCGCTGGCCGACATGGAAGCCTTCATCGACGTCACCCCCGAAGACCTCGAACGCCTGATCCACGCCAGCGAACTGCACGCCAAGCGCCGCAGCATTACCGAAACGTTCAGATAACCCCTTTGTAGGAGCTGACGAGTGCAACGAGGCTGCGATCTGTTGATCTTGCTTTCAAGATCAAGATCAAGATCAAGATCAAGATCAAGATCAAAAGATCGCAGCCTTCGGCAGCTCCTACA
>NZ_RAZO01000020.1:40981-45056 GCF_004307535.1 Pseudomonas sp. Sample_9 | reverse complement strand
TGGCCGTCGATCTGCGCGCCGAGATCCGCTCCTGCCAGCGCCAGCAGGCAATCCTCCTCAGCCACCACGGCAAACCCGCCGAGGGTGATTTCAACCACCGCCGCATCCAGTTCATTACCCAACAGCCAATTGGCCCAGCTCATCGAGCACCAATCCGCCGCGCCGCCCTGCGTCACGCCCAGATGTCGCACGCCAAACCGCCCGGCGTCCTGCAACAGGCACAGCGGTGTGCTGGCTTCGATCGTCAATCGACTCATGCCAACGCCTCCAGTGGGGTGTCATCGCCGCCCAAGCGTATGAATTCGGCGTGATCGACGGCTTCGAAGCGCACCGTGTCGCCCGGTTGCATCAGGCTGTAGCCGTCGCGATGGCGATCGAAGAGTTTCGCTGGGGTGCGCCCGATCAGGTTCCAGCCACCGGGTGAGACCACCGGATACGCTGCGGTCTGCCGCTCGGCGATACCGACGCTGCCGGCGGCGACTTTCTTGCGCGGTGTGCTCAAGCGCGGCGCGGCGAGCATTTCTTCGACCAGGCCCATGAAGGCAAAACCCGGCGCAAAGCCAAGAGCGAACACCTGATATTCCCGTGCGCTGTGGCGACGAATCACCTCCTTCACCGCGAGGCCGCTGCGTTCGGCCAACAGGCTCAGTTCCGGGCCGACACTCAAGTCATACCAGACCGGCAAGACATGACACTGCCCAGCGCTTCGCGCATTTGGCGACAGGTCAACCAACGCCTCGGCGATCAATTCGCGCGCCTGCGCCGGACTCAACTGCGTCAGATCGTAATGCACCATCAACGTCGTGTAGGACGGCACCAGATCGATCAGTTGTGCACCAAAAGCCGTGCGCAAGCGCTCGCTGGCGGCGAGCATCCACGGCATGTTGGCTTCGGCGATGTCATCGAACAGACGCAGCATCAGGCAATCGAGCGCCACCACTTCAACCCGTGGATTCATGACGCACTCGACTGCTGCAAGGCCTGACGAATACGCCGCACGGCGGCCACGGAACTGGCGTTGTCGCCGTGGACGCACAAGGTGTTGGCGCGCAGGATCAAGGCGCTGCCATCGCTGGCGCTGAGTTCGCCGCCACGGGCGATGGTCAACGCTTGCTCGATGATTTTTCCGGCATCGTGATGCACGGCGCCCGGCAATTGCCGTGAGACCAGCCGGCCGGCGCTGTCGTAGGCACGGTCGGCAAAAGCTTCGAACCACAGGGTTACGCCGTATTCATCGCCGATCTGCTGCGCGCCAGCGTTGTCTCGGGTCGCCATCAACATCAGCGGCAGGCTGCGGTCATAAGCGGCCACGGCCTGCACCACTGCGCGCAACTGCGCCGGGTTGGCCATCATGTCGTTGTACATCGCGCCGTGGGGTTTGACGTAACTCACACGCCCGCCCTGCGCCTTGCAGATGCCGTCGAGGGCGCCGATCTGGTAATGCAGGATGTCTTGCAGCTCTTGCGCGGAATAGGCCATGGAGCGCCGGCCGAATCCGACCAGATCCTGATAGGCCGGGTGCGCGCCAATCTGCACGCCGTGTTCGAGGGCCAGCGCCACGGTTTTGCGCATGATGCTCGGGTCGCCGGCATGGAACCCACAGGCGATGTTGGCGCAATCGATGAAGGGCATGACCTCGGCATCCAGACCCATGGTCCAGCTGCCGAAGCTCTCGCCAATGTCGCAATTCAATAGCAGGCGGCTCACGGTGAACACTCCTGTAGCTGCTGGTCTTTTTATCTGTAGGAGACTTCTGCGCAGGGTATCAGTTACTGCGCGTCGAGTTGCTTGCCACGGGTTTCCGGCAGGCTCAGCGCCGCGAGAATCACCACGCCGTAAGAAACCGCCGCGAAGGCGCCGATGCCCATGCTCAGCGGCACTTTCTGGCTGAGCAGGCCGATCAACAGCGGGAACAACGCCGCCAGTGCGCGGCCGATGTTGTAGCAGAAACCCTGGCCCGAGCCGCGAATCCGTGTGGGGAACAATTCGGTGAGAAACGCGCCCATGCCGCTGAAAATCCCCGAGGCGAAGAAGCCCAGCGGAAAGCCCAGCCACAGCATCACGCCGTTACTGACCGGCATCTGCGTGTAGAGCAGAACGATGGTGAATGAGCCGACCGCGAACAAGATGAAATTCTTTTTCCGTCCGAGCAGGTCGGTCAGATAAGCGCTGATCACATAGCCGACGTAGGAACCGACGATTACCATCGCAAGATAACCACCGGTGCCGAGCACGCTCAACCCGCGTTCATTCTTGAGGAAGGTCGGCAGCCAGGAGGTGATCGCGTAATAACCGCCCAGCGCACCGGTGGTCAGCAACGACGCGCGAAACGTGGTGAAGAGCATGCCAGGGGCAAAGATCTCGTAGAACTTCGCCGGGTTCTGCGGGGTTTGCGCGGCTTTGGCTTCGCGATAGATCTCAGGATCTTTCACGAGGCGACGGACGAAAATCACGAATATCGCCGGCACGATGCCAAGGATGAACAGCGCGCGCCAGGCATCTTCCGCTGGCAACACGGAGAACAGCAACGCGTACAGAATCGCCGTCAGGCCCCAGCCCAGCGCCCAGCCGGATTGCACCATGCCCACCGCTTTGCCGCGGTCCTTGGCGCGGATCACTTCACCGATCAGCACCGCGCCGGCGGTCCATTCACCGCCGAAACCGAAGCCCATCAGGGTGCGCGCGATCAGTAATTGTTCGTAGTTTTGCGCGAAGCCGCAGAGGAAGGTGAAGAAGGCGAACCACAGCACCGTCAGTTGCAGCGTTCGCACGCGGCCGATGCGGTCGGAGAGGATCCCGGCGACCCAACCGCCGATGGCCGAGGCAATGAGGGTGCTGGTGTGAATCAGCCCCGCTTCGCCAGTGGTGATGCCCCACATCGCAATCAGCGTCGGCACAACGAAGCTGAGCATCTGCGTGTCCATGCCGTCCAGACCGTAACCGATCTTGCAGCTCCAGAACGTGCGGCGCTCCTGCTGGTTGATGTTGCGGTACCAGTCGAACGGCCCGGGGCGCGTCACAGGCTTGGATAACGGGAGGGTGTCGGGAGCACTCATGGCAAATCTCCGCAGGGCTTTTATTGGTCTTGTTCGAAGCTCCGACGACGCCTATCGTGGGAACCGGATGCGCCGATTTTTCGTCGCCCTGCCCTGCGCCGTCCAACGAATAAAAACCCGCCTTAGGCATAAGAAAAATTTGTCAGCCGAGCCTTGTCCATGAATCTGAAGTTTCTCGAGACCTTTGTCTGGGTCGCGCGCCTGAAGAGTTTTCGCCTGACCGCCGACAAGCTGTTCACCACCCAGGCGTCGATTTCCAGCCGAATTGCGGTGCTCGAAGGCGAACTGGGCGTGAAGCTGTTTCTGCGCGACTCACGCGGCGTCAGCCTGACCCCGGAAGGCTTGAAGGTGCTCGATTACGCTGAACAGATGCTCGACACCATGGCGGCGCTGAAACAATCGATCGAGACCCGTTCGAGCAAGGTCGGGCGGGTGCGTATCGGCGTGATGGACACGGTGATTCATACGTGGCTGAGCCCGCTGGTGGCGCAGATGACCGATCTGTATCCACGGGTGGAGATCGAGTTGGTTGCGGATACCGCGCTGAACCTCTGCGATCAGCTGCAAAAAGGTTTTCTCGATCTGGTGTTGCAAACCGATCTGATCCGCCACGAAAGCGTGCGCAGCCTGGAGTTGGCCAGCCATCCGCTGGGCTGGATCGTCGCCAGCAATTCGATCTACAACCGCAACTACGCCGACCTCGCCGAACTGGCGCAGGAGCGGATCATCACCTACTCGAAAAACTCACGACCGCATCAGGATATCGTCGCGCTGATGCAGGCCAACGGCGTCATGGCGCCACGTTTGAATTGTGTGAATTCGGTGTCGGCGATTACCCGTTTGTTGCGTGACGGCTTTGGTATCGGCGCGCTGCCGCCGGTGCTGGTGGCCGAAGAACTGGCGCGCGGCGAATTGATCTTGCTCGACATTGACCAGCGGCCGGCGAATCTGCCAGTGGTGGTGTCGTGGCGGGTCGGGGTTGAGTGGGTCGAGGAGATTGTGACGTTGTGTCAGCAGGT
>NZ_RAZO01000020.1:0-40881 GCF_004307535.1 Pseudomonas sp. Sample_9 | reverse complement strand
CGTGGCGGGTCGGGGTTGAGTGGGTCGAGGAGATTGTGACGTTGTGTCAGCAGGTGCTGGCGGGGTATGCGCACAGAGTGGGTGGAACCTACATCGTGTTGTGTACCTGAAAAGCAAAAGATCGCAGCCTTCGGCAGCTCCAGGTGTTCACATTCCCCTGTAGGAGCTGCCGCAGGCTGCGATCTTTTGCTCTGGAGCCCTTAGAGGCCGCGGACGTCGCGATCTTCGATCGGTCGGCTCTGGCGCAGGCGGCGGCCGCCGAGGACGACCCAGTCGATCAGGCGGAACAGGCATTCGACACCGAACGACGGCAGCAACGCGCCGCTCATGCCCCAGATCATTGCCTCTGGCGTCAGCAGGATCTGATAGCTGTAGCCGTTCCAGGTTTCCTTGCGAATGTCCGGATCGGCGGCCAGGACCACTTGCAGGAAGCGCACATACCACGGGCCTTGCATCGCCTGGAATTGCTTGTCCAGCGCGACCTGGCGGGTGAGCAAGGTGTTCAGGCTGTCGGCATCGCTGCGGAAAATCGGGTCTTCGCTGGCCCGGTAATGCGCGACCAGCGCCTGCATATCGCCTTTGAAAAACTGGTCGGCCGTGCCTTGGAAACCACGCAGGCCGGTCTGCGCTTCGATCAGGTGCGCTTCGACCCGCTGGGCATAATCGTTGATGAACCCCGGGACCTGGACACCGATCAACAGGCCCGCCGCAAACAACACCAGCCGTAGATAACTGAGCAACATGGATGCAAATCCTTATTCGGTCTTGCCCTGGCTGACGCATTCGCCGCGTCGCCACAGGCTCCATTGGCCCGGTTCGTAGCGGGTCCAGGTTTCGTTTTCGGTCAGAGGCTCGGTGGCAATCACCGTGACCACATCGTTGGGCGTGGTTTCGGCCTGGAAGTCGACAATCACATCGACATCCTTGAGCCGCGCCGGGCCGAACGGTGCGCGGCGGGTGATCTGAGCGAGTTTGGTCGAGCAGTAACAGAACAGCCAGTCGCCGTCGCTGAGCAGGCAATTGAACACGCCCTTACTGCGATATTCAGCGCACGCGGCGACCAGATCCGGCAGCAGCACTTCGATATCGACCGGTTCGGGGAAGGCTGCGCGTACCCGGTTGAGCAGGTCGCAGAATGCCGCTTCGCTGTCGGTATCGCCGACCGGGCGGTAGAAACTCTTGATCGCAGTGAAATCGGCGAGCTGGCCGTTGTGCGCGAAACACCAGTTGCGCCCCCACAATTCGCGGACGAACGGGTGGGTGTTGGACAGGCAGACCTTGCCGACGTTGGCCTGGCGGATGTGGCCGATGACCACTTCGCTCTTGATCGGATAGCGCTGCACCAGGTTGGCCACTTCCGACTCGCTGCTCGCTGCCGGGTCCTGAAACAGACGCAAGCCGCGCCCCTCGTAGAAGGCGATGCCCCAGCCGTCGCGGTGCGGGCCGGTGCGGCCGCCGCGCTGCATCAGGCCGGTGAAGCTGAACACGATGTCGGTCGGCACGTTGGCACTCATGCCCAGTAATTCACACATGTGCGGACTCTCGGGTTACAGACGCGGCTCGACCCGCATGCGCTGCGGATTGTTCGGCACTGGCGGGCGGCCGTAGCGGTCGTCACCGGCGCCGCCGAACGGTTGATCATCGTCGCGCTCTTCGGCACGGGCGGCGGCCTTGGCGGCCTCGGCGCGTTCACGCCGCGCTGTCGAGGCGCGCTCGATCGGCAGGCGGATCAAGACGAAAACCAGATAAACCCCGAAGGCGATCATGCCGTACATGAACAGATCGGAAACCGCGCGCCAGGCGTTGTTGCCGACCTTGAACAGCATGTCCAGGGCGGTGATGGCGATGGCCGGTGCAACTTTGGCTTTCACCGGATCGACGATGGTCGGGCTGAACAGCAACACCGCCATCAGCACACGCAGCGGCTCGCGCAGCCAGCGCCACATCCAGGTGGTCAGGCGCATCCATACCAACAGGCAGCCCACGGCGGCAAAGGCGTAAAGGCCCCAGGCGATCAGATAGTCGTTCTCGGTCATGGTGTCCATGGCAAGGCAAGCAAATAGGCGCTTATAGTAACGACTTTTCGCCCATGCGGCTTGTCCCAATACCAGACGGCCAGCAGCCGCCCCTGTGGGAGTGAGCCTGCTCGCGAATACGGACTGTCAGTTGCAAGAGCGTTGCCTGACACACCGCTTTCGCGAGCAGGCTCGCTCCCACAAGGGCTGCGGCGCTTTCAAGACCTGCGAACAACCCAATTCCGAATATTGTCCGAGAGCCTTCCATGCCCCAATCCGCCAATGTCATGACTGCCCCGATTGCCCAGCGGGCGCCCGGCGCCGACCCGTATGCCTGGCTGCAGGAGCGCGACACCGACGCGGTGCTCGACTACCTCAAGGCTGAAAACGCTTATCAGGAAGCGCAAACCGCCGATCAGGCCGAGCTGCGTGAAAGCCTGTTCAATGAGATCAAGGGCCGGATTCTCGAGACTGATCTGTCACTGCCCTCGCCTTGGGGACCCTACCTGTATTACACGCGCACCACCGCCGGTGACGAATACGCCCGGCACTATCGCTGCCCGCGTCCTGCCGACGACAGCCTGACCCTAGATGAAAGCCGCGAACAATTGCTGCTCGACCCGAATGCGCTGGCCAATGGCGGCTTCTTCTCGCTCGGCGCTTTCAGCATCAGCCCTGATCACCAGCGCCTGGCCTACAGCGTCGATGCTTCGGGCGACGAGGTGTACACGCTGTTCGTCAAAGAGCTGTCCAACGACAGGGTCAGCGAACTGGAATTCGAGGACTGCGACGGCAGCATGACCTGGGCCAATGACAGCCTGACCCTGTTCTTCGGCGTGCTCGACGACACCCATCGCCCGCATAAACTGTTCCGCTATCGCCTCGATGGCACTGCCGCCGAAGAAGTCTTCCACGAGCCGGATGGGCGGTTCTTCCTGCATTGCTACCGCGCCAGCTCCGAACAGCAATTGCTGCTGTCGCTGGGCAGCAAGACCACCAGTGAAGTCTGGGCGCTGGACGCCAATCAGCCACATCTGCCATTCAGTTGCCTGGCGCCACGGGTCGAAGATCACGAATACGACGTTGACCACGGCCTCCTCGATGGCGTGTGGACCTGGTTTATCCGCACCAACCGCGACGGCATCAACTTCGCCCTGTATCAGGCTGCGGATACCGGCGTACCGCCGAGCGAGGCCGACTGGCAGAACCTCATTCCGCACAGCGATGAAGTGATGCTCGACGGCGTCAGCCTCAACGCAGAGGCGATGACCTTGAGCCTGCGCGAAGGTGGTCTGCCGATCATCGAGGTTCACCCGCAGGGCCAAGCGTCGTACCGCGTGCAATTGCCCGATGCGGCCTACAGCCTCCATGTGCAAAACAGCCTGGAATTCGAGAGCGATCGCATTCGCCTGCGCTACGAAGCGTTGAATCGCCCGGCCCAGGTGCGCCAGTTGATCCTCGCCAGCGGCGAGCAAACGGTGCTCAAGGAAACCCCGGTACTCGGCCAATTTGATGCCGATGCCTATGTCAGCCAACGTCTATGGGCCACCGCGCCGGACGGCACGCAAGTGCCGATCAGTCTGGTGATGAAGCGCGAGATGGTCGGTAAACCGGTGCCGCTATATCTGTACGGTTACGGTGCTTACGGCTCCAGCCTCGACCCGTGGTTTTCCCACGCACGCCTGAGCCTGCTCGATCGCGGCATGGCCTTCGCCATCGCTCACGTACGCGGTGGTGGTGAATTGGGCGAAGCCTGGTATCGCGCCGGCAAGCAGGAGCACAAACACAACACCTTCAGCGACTTCATCGCCTGCGCCGAGTTTCTGATCCTCAACGGCATCACCACGGCGGAGAAACTGGCGATCAGCGGCGGCAGCGCCGGTGGCCTGCTGATCGGCGCGGTGCTCAACCAGCGCCCGGATCTGTTCGGCGTAGCGATTGCCGAAGTGCCGTTCGTCGACGTGCTCAACACCATGCTCGACCCCGAGCTGCCCCTGACCGTCACCGAATACGACGAATGGGGCAACCCGGAAGAACCGGACGTCTATGATCGGATCAAGGCTTACGCGCCGTACGAAAACGTCACCGCGCAGGCTTATCCGCCACTGCTGGTGATCGCCGGCTACAACGACAGCCGTGTGCAGTATTGGGAGGCGGCCAAGTGGGTGGCGAAATTGCGCGCAACCAAGACCGATGACAACGTGCTGCTGCTCAAGACCGAACTGGGCGCCGGGCATGGCGGCATGAGCGGGCGCTATCAGGGATTACGTGACGTAGCGCTCGAATATGCATTTGTGTTCAAGGTTTTGCAGATTGCCTGAGGAACTCTGAGGGTGGCTTGGGTCTTAACAGCAGACCCAAAGCCTCCACCGATTCCCTGTGTAGGAGCTGCCGAAGGCTGCGAACTTTTGGTCCTGGTTTTGAACAACAAGATCAAAAGATCGCAGCCTTCGGCAGCTCCTACATGGGGACCGTGTGCTCCTTGGAAATAGTGATAACAAAAAGACCGCATCGACATGTCTGAACCGACCTTTCTGAACAACGAAATCCGCGACTGGCTGATGGACTGTGGCCTGTTCGATCAATTGCAGCTGGCCGACTTTGCGGCCGCTTCCGGTTACTTCAGCATCAGCACCGTGGCTGAGGGCGAGGCGATTTTCCGCGAGGGCGATGCCGGCAGTTTCATGTGCATCATCCACACCGGCCAGGTCGCCGTGCAGAAAACCGGCGCCGACGGCCAGGTCATCACCATGGCCACCCTGCGCAGCGGCCGTGCCTTCGGTGAAATGGCCGTGCTTGATGGCGAGCGCCGTTCGGCTACCTGCATCGCGGCGAGCAACTGTCAGTTGCTCAACCTGGGCAAGGATTCGCTGGAAAAAATGCTCAACGACGCACCGAAAATCGCCGCAAAAATCATCCGCGCCCTCGCCGTCTCGCTGTCCAAACGCCTGCGCATGGCCGACGGCCAACTCGCCGCGCAACAGGTTTAGCCGCCGGGGGATTTGACCTTGTTGCCGTTTGGCTCGATGCCCGGCACCGGTTGATCCTTGCTTGGCGGGCTGGGCATTTCGATCGGTACCAGCGGCGGGCTGCCGCTGCCGGCGCCGGACTTGGGCAGGGTAATCGGGGTGATCTGCGGATACGGCGTTGGCGTCGCGGTGCCGGGCGAACCGGGCTGCGGCGTCGGGCTGACCGGAACGCTCTGCTGGGCCTGCACTGCAGTAATCGCGAGCGCGGCCAGGGTAATGACCGTTAGAATGGTGCGCTTCATCAAGGGCTCCGTTTGGCCTTTAGTCTGTGCTCAGGCTACTCCCAACGCGCCTGCTTGCCTTCCCCCTTGTAGAGATTTCCATGAAACGTTTCGTTCTGCTCGACACCACCCCGATCCCTGAAAACGGCGGTGCCCTGTGCCTGTTCGAGTATGGCGAGGATTTCGTCATCAAGATCCAGGGCGGCGACGGCGGACAGTTGATGAACACGCGCATGCACGGTTCAGAAGACGCACTGGCCGAGATTCCCTGCCGCAAGGTCGCCGGCCGGCCGAATTCGCGGGTGTTGATCGGCGGCCTGGGCATGGGCTTCACCCTCGCCTCGGCACTCAAGCATCTGGGCAAGTCCGCCGAAGTGGTGGTCGCTGAGCTGGTGCCCGGCGTAGTCGAGTGGAATCGCGGCCCGCTCGGGGAGAAGTCCGGTCGGCCATTGCTCGATCCGCGAACGGTGATCCGCATGGAAGATGTGGCCAAGGTGCTGCAAAGCGAGCCGAACGGTTTCGACGCGATCATGCTCGACGTCGACAACGGCCCTGAAGGCCTGACTCAAAAAGCCAACAGTTGGTTGTATTCGGCTGCTGGTCTGAATGCCTGCGCCAAGGCCCTGCGCCCCAAAGGCGTGCTCGCGGTGTGGTCGGCCAGCGCCGACCGGCAGTTTTCCGACAAATTGAAGAAGGCCGGCTTCAAGGCCGAGGAAGTCCAGGTCTTCGCCCACGGCAACAAGGGCACCCGCCACACGATCTGGATTGCCGAGAAGCTCAAGGGCTGAGCTAAACTCTGCGCATAACCGTCATCAGTCTTTCTGCAAAGGTGAACCCATGAGTTCGTCCACCCCCACCAACACGTCGAAGCTGGACCGCATCCTCGCCGACAACCAGCGCGACAAGGAAATGGGCTACCGCGACAAGGCCCTGAAAATGTACCCGCACGTCTGCGGCCGCTGCGCCCGTGAGTTTTCCGGCAAGCGCCTGAGCGAACTGACCGTGCACCACCGCGACCACAACCACGACAACAACCCGCAGGACGGCTCGAACTGGGAGCTGTTGTGCCTGTATTGCCACGACAACGAACACTCGCGCTACACCGATCAGCAGTATTTCGGCGAAGGCTCGCTGAGCACACCAAAGATCGCCAAGGCCACGCATAACCCGTTTGCCGCCCTGGCTGGCCTGATGAAAAAAGAAGATTAAAAGCAAAAGATCGCAGCCTTCGGCAGCTCCTACAGGGTGTACGCCATGCAATTGTAGGAGCTGCCGAAGGCTGCGATCTTTTGATCTTATCCCCGTATAATCGCCCTCTTTTTCCCGAAGGCACCCGCTCGTGGCAGACAAACGGTACAGCTGCATTGGTTTGTATAACCCCAAATCACCGGAGAACGTCGGTTCGGTGATGCGCGCCGCAGGCTGTTACGGCGTGGCATCGGTGTTCTACACCGGCAAGCGTTATGAACGCGCCGCCGACTTCGTCACCGACACCAAACGCGTGCACTACGACATCCCGCTGATCGGCATCGATGATCTGAAAAAAATCCTTCCGCTCAACTGCGTGCCGGTCGCCGTGGAACTGGTCGAAGGCGCCCGGCCGCTGCCGGAATACACCCATCCCGACCGCGCCCTGTACATCTTCGGCCCCGAGGACGGTTCGCTGGATAAAGAGATTCGCGACTGGTGCGAAGACGTCGTGTACATCCCGACCACCGGCTGCATGAACCTCGCCGCCACGGTCAACGTCGTGCTCTACGACCGCATGGCCAAAGGCCTGAACACCCGCTCCGGGCCGAAATTCCGCTGAAGCGTTGCACATTCGATGGAACAAGCTGACCGCCCTGGCAGTCAGCTTATCTATCAATCGCACCCTGCCTGGAGATAGACCATGAGCGAGCTCAAACGCGTAGAACGCATCGAATCCACCCCGTTCCAGTCGCCTTCGCATAAAAACGTGCACGGCTGGGAGCGCGTCGGCTCGTTGACCGGCGGCGTCCTGATGGTCGGCAAGGGCCTGCGCCGTGGCGGCGTGTTCGGCCTGATTCAAGTGGCGCTCGGCGGCATGGCCGTGGCCCGTGGCATTACCGGGCACTGCTCGGCGAAAAGCCTGCTGGAAAAAGGCCGTCAGGACATGAGCAACGTGCGGGCGAAGATCGAACGCGCCGGGGAAGAACTGAGCAAGCTGAAAACCAATGCCGAGGTGGCCACCGAAACGGCGACCGTTACCGGCAATGATTCGCTGACCTCGCCGAAGGCTGGGGTTTGAGGTTTTAAAGCAAAAGATCGCAGCCTCCGGCAGCTCCTACACGGAATCACGTTTTCCATGGTAGGAGCTGCCGAAGGCTGCGATCTTTTGATCTTTACGGGTTCAAGAACCCACCACTTCATCAGCCCGCGCGAAAAATCAGATGATCTTCCCAGTCATCCTCCGGCACGCAGCCTTCGGCGAGCATGCGCCCGGACTGGGAAATCCGCTCATGGTGCACCGCATCGCGGTCGCCACACACCAGGTGATGCCATAACGGCAGATCCTTGCCTTCGCTGACCAGACGATAACCACAGGTTGGCGGCAGCCATTTGAATTCTTCCGCCTGCCCTGGCGTTAGCTGAATGCAGTCGGGGACAAACTTGATCCGGTTCGGATAATCGCTGCACTGGCAGGTCTTCAGATCCAGCAATTTGCAGGCGATGCGCGTGTAATAGACGCTGTTGTCTTCTTCGTCCTCGAGCTTTTGCAGGCAGCACAGACCGCAGCCGTCGCACAGCGATTCCCATTCCTCATGATCGAGTTGATCGAGGGTTTTGCGTTTCCAGAACGGTTCAACTATGGCGGCCATGGCTCAAGCATCAACATCAAGGTGGTGAAAAGGCCGCCAGTCTAGTGCCAGCGAGCGCAAGGGCCAAGCGCTGGCGACTGTCGGTAAATCCGCTTGTCAGCCCCAGCGCCGCCCAGTAGGGTTTTGCAGCGAACTTCTTCCCCCTCCGTTGCAAGGAATCCTGCATGAGTGCCAACCCTCGCGTTGCCGATTACGCCATTCACCCGCAGTTCACCGAGCGCTGGTCGCCCCGCGCCTTCACCGGCGAAGCGATTGCTGAAGAAACCCTGCTGAGCTTTTTCGAAGCCGCGCGCTGGGCGCCGTCGGCGTACAACTCGCAACCGTGGCGCTTCCTCTATGCACGTCGCGATACACCGAACTGGGAGCGTTATCTGGGCCTGCTCAACGAATTCAACCGCAGCTGGGCACAGCACGCTTCGGCGCTGGTGATCGTTATTTCCAAGACCACGTTCACTGCACCGGGTGCGACGGAAGAATCCCCTGCCCTGTGGCACACCTTCGATACCGGTTCGGCGTGGGGCCATCTGGCGCTGCAAGCGAGCCTCAGCGGCTGGCACACCCACGGCATGGCCGGCTTCGATCAGGAGTTGACCCGCAAGGAACTGAACATTCCTGAGGAATACGCCCTGCACGCGGCAGTGGCGGTGGGCAAACTCGGTGACAAGGCCACCCTGGCCGAGTACCTGCAAGCCCGCGAAATGCCGAGCCCGCGTCGCCCGCTGAGCGAGCTGGTGGCTGAGGGCGATTTCACCCTTTGAAAGCAAAAAATCGCAGCCTTCGGCAGCTCCTGCATGGGAATGCATTCCAAATGTAGGAGCTGCCGAAGGCTGCGATCTTTTGATGACACCTCAATATCCGCGGCTGAAATCCACCTCGCCACGCAACGCCTCACCGGTCTCATACGCTTTCAGGTTCTGCACAAACAAATCCACCATCAGCGCCGGCGAGGTCGGTGCCGAGCTGTGCCCGGTCAGCAGCAAGCCCCACGCGGTCCAGAACGGGTGACGTTGCGGCAATGGTTCCTGACGGCAGACGTCGATTACCGCGCCGGCCAGGTGCCCTTCTTTCAAAGCTTCGACCAGATCGGCATCAACCACCGCGACACCACGCCCGGCATTGATGAACAAGCCGGTCGGCTTGAATTGCTTGAACAGTGCCGCGTCGTAGATATCGTGGGTGTGTTCGGTGTTCGGCAGCAGATTGACCACGTAGTCCACCTCGCCCACCAGACGCGGCAGATCCGCCAGCGCGCCGACTTCGACAAACGGCGCCTGTTCGCGGGCGCTGCTGGCGATGCCGTACAGCTCGACGCCGAACGGCCGCAGAAACTGCGCAACGCTCTGGCCGATGTCACCGGTGCCGACGATCAGCACCTTGCGCCCGACCAGACTCTGGCCGCTGCGGTTATCCCACTTGCGCTCGACCTGGCTGACCAGCCGCGCCAGCACTTCGCGTTCGTGGCCGAGGATGTAGGTCAGCACGTATTCGGCCATGACCTGACCGAAAATCCCCACGGCGCGAGTCAGGCGATAATCGCGGCGCAAGCCGTCGGCCAGCAGCGGCGTAATGCCGGCCCAGGTCGATTGCAGCCATTGCGGTTGATGGCCCTGGCGCAGCAGGGTCGCGAGCAGATCCGGCTGGCCCAGCCACACCGGGCAATCGGCGGCCTGCCGCGCCAGTTCGGCGGAGTCGCCGCTGGTCAGGACTTCAAGCTCGGGCAGTGCCTGACGCAGCAGGCGGGCGTATATCGCGTGGTCGTGTTCAGCAATCAGAACGCGCATCTTCAAACCTTTCGCAAACCGTGCAGACAGCCGCCGGATTCGGGCCGGCCATCGCGGTAAAAACAGTTCCAGGGTTAACCGAGGCCCAGGACAGGGCCTCGCGGGTCAGACCGGGTCGTTGCGTCGCAGCAACTCTTCGGGCAGGTGCTCGATGTACTCGTCCTCGGCCGGTGGCATTTGCAGGTGATAGCCCTGCTTGTCGAGGTTTTCCAGGACCACGGTGATGTCTTCGCTGGCCAGCTTGCGCTCGGGCGACAGCACCAGATCGAAGGAATGCTTCGCTTTGCCGAAAGCCGTCATCAGCGCTTCCGGCACGCGCTCGAGCGCATCGCTCTTGAGCACGTAGAGATACATGCCGCTGCGCTTGGAGCTTTGGTAGATGGAGCAAATACGTTTCAAGGCTGTTCTCCGGCGGTGGCCAGGCTGTCGAGCAGCTTCTGGCCGAGCAATTCGCGGCGCCAGCCACGCAGCGAATCGGGCAATTGGTAAGGACCCTCGGGGAAGCCGCTCTTGACCAGAGCTTCGAGGGTTTTCTTGCGCAGCATCAGTTCCGGGGCAATACCCAGGCGTTCGGCCTCGGCCTGACCCAGCGCGCGCAATTGTTTGATCAACGCAGCGGCTTCGATCGGCAACGGCTCCGGCACTGCCGGCGGCCATTGATCCGGCCCCACACTGCCAGAGCGCTTGATCAGATCAAGCAGAAACTGACCGTCCTGACGTACGGTACGCGGGTGCATGTCTTCGATCTTGCCCAGCGCTGCGAGGTTATCCGGCTGCGTGCGGGCCAAGGGCCACAGCGAGTGTTCCCGGACGATGCGGTTGCGCGGCAGATCGCGGGCGCGGGCTTCTTTTTCGCGCCAGGCGCACAGTTCACGCAGCACGGCGAGTTGCGCCCGGGACAGCTTCCACGCCAGTTTCGCCTCGCGATAGACCTCGTACGGATCGGTTTCGCGGCGCAGGTTGGCAACCAGTTCGGCGCCATCCTCCAGCACCCAGGCGAACTTGTCGGCGGATAGCTTGGGACGCAACTCGACGAACACCTCGGCCAGATGCACGGCGTCTTCGGCGGCGTAGCTGATCTGGGTTTCGGACAGCGGGCGCTGCAACCAGTCGGAGCGGGTTTCGCCCTTGGGCAGGTCGATGCCGAGTACTTCCTGCACCAGTCGCGAGTAGCCCATCGAAAAGCCGAGGTTCAGGTAAGCGGCGGCCAGTTGCGTGTCGAACAGCGGCGCCGGCAGGCTGCCGGTCAGGCGCAACAGCACTTCGAGGTCTTCGCTGCAGGCGTGCAGGACTTTCAGCACCGCCGGGTTCTCCAGCAACGCGGCCAGCGGTTGCCAGGCGTTGATGGTCAGCGGATCGATCAGGTAGGCGCGTTTGCCGTCGCCGATCTGCAACAGGCCGGCAATCGGGTAGAAGGTGTCGACCCGCATGAATTCGGTGTCGAGGGCAACGAACGGCAGCTGCTGCCACTCGGCGCAAAACTGCGCGAGGCTTTCGTTGTCGCGAATCCAGTGAATATCGATAGCCACACGGCTCTCCCTTGAAGAATGGCGCGCAGTATATATCGCCACCGGCGATTTACGCGCCTTTGAAGGGCAAGAGCTGTAAGGAAATGTCTTGCCTGTCAGCAAGAATAGTCTGACAGCAGAAACAGAAAGGCCCGTCGCATTGGCGCGACGGGCAGGAAACACTTCACTGCTTGGCCAACACGCCGTCGATCACCGCGCCGCGACAACCGGCAAACATGTCCAGCGCCGGCTGATACACGCTGCTGCGCACTTCCAGCAGGCCGAGCATCGAGTGAAACAGATTGTCCTGGCTCAGCGGTTTGTCCCGGCTCAGTTGCAGGCAATGGGTGTCGACCGAGTAGGCCTTCTGATAGCTGTCGGAGAACCACGCCAGCATCGCTACATGCTTTTGTTGCTCGGGCGCCAGCATGTACGGCGTGCCGTGCAGAAACAGGTTGTACTCGCCCAGCGATTCGCCGTGGTCCGACAGATAAAGCATGGCGGTGTCGACTTTGTCCTGATTGCTGCGCAGCACATCGATCAGGCTCGCCAGCACATGGTCGGTGTAGACCAGCGTGTTGTCGTAACCGTTGACGATACTTTCGCGGCTGCAATTGTTCAGCGCGTTACTTTCACAGACCGGAGTGAAGTGTTCGTACTCCTTGGGATAACGCTTGAAGTAGTCCGGGCCATGACTGCCCATCTGGTGCAGAACCAGCACGGTGTCCTTGTCCAGGTGATCGATGAAACTTTGCAGCCCTTGCAGGAGGATTTCATCGCGGCATTCGCTGTTGGCGCACAACGCAGGGTCTTGCAACTTGCTGACATCCTGCACCGTGACACGGTCGCAAGTGCCTTTGCAGCCGGACTGGTTATCGCGCCAGATCACATCGATGCCGGCACGCTTGAGCACATCGAGCAAGCCTTCTTCATTCTTGGCCTTGCTGGCGTTGTAATCCTTGCGGCCCATGTTGGAGAACATGCACGGTACCGAGACTGCGGTTTCCGTGCCGCAGGAATGCACGTCAGTAAAAGCGATCAGCCCGGCCTCCTTGTCCAGTTGCGGCGTGGTGTCTCGGTCGTAACCGAGAATGCCGAAGTTCTGCGCCCGCGCACTCTCCCCCACCACCAGCACCGTGAGGGATTTGCGTGGCTGTAGCTGCAGGTCGGGATTGCGCTGGGCATCTTCGCCGATCTTGATGAACGGCTGCTGCGCCGAAACCACTTGCTCTTGCAGATAACCAATGGATGCGCCGATGTAATTGCTCGGCACCAGCATCAGGCGAATTTCGTGGTGATTGCGAAACAGCGACGACAAGCCTTGATAGTTGGCCAATGCGACAACACCGATCACCGCCGCCGAGGCAACACTGACAATAACTTTGCTGAACAACTCGCGATGCCAGCGCCGATAACTGACCGGAACTTTCCACAACAACAAACACGGCAGGACACCCAGCAAGAGAATATAAGCAAACAACTTCAATGAGAGCAGATCACGCACTTCCGTCACGTTGGTTTCGGCAAAGTTGCGAAACATGCCCGCATCAATCATGACGCCATATTGGCTCATGAAATAAGCCACGCCGGCGCTGACTAAAAACAACAGGGTCAAGAGTGGTTTTAGCAGTGGCCGGAAAGCGAATAACGTCAGCACGATATTGAACGCGGCAAAGATCATCACGCCAAAGGCCACGCGCATGGCGATGCCCTTGCCATCGGCTGCGGTGATCTCGAACAGATGTTGCCAAAGCACCAGATTGAAACCGAGCAATAAAAAGGCGCTGGCAAACAACGTCACCCATTCCGGGCGCACGGCTTTTAACTTCAACATGATGAGTGACTGTTCCTGAAAGAAGAGCCTCGTCGATTGTGAAAATTTCATTCACCGAGGCATGCCAAACTTTAGGCAGCCATGGATCAATTTTTCGTGAAAAAGATGCTAATGATTAGTTGCCTCGGAGTACAAACGTGAAAGTTTGCGAGTATTTGAGAATGGTTCAGGTTTTATTCAGTTTCAGGCACTTCGCAATGTCCTCTGTGGGAGCGAGCCTGCTCGAGAAAGCGCAGTGTCAGCAAAATGAATGTCTGTCTGGAGGAACGCATTCGCGAGCAGGCTCGCTCCCACATCGGGACAGGGTGTTATCGAGTTTTTAGGTCTGGCCCGGGGTTTTCTGATTTGCCGATGCGCGCGTCGCGACGCCTAATCTTCAGCCCCTGCATTTGAAGGCCCGCTGATGAATCACTCCCGCCCCGCCGCTTGGCTGATGCTCGCAATCATTCTTGTCGCACTTAATCTGCGCCCATCAATGGCAGCCATCGGGCCGCTGCTGTCGGCGATCCGTAGCGATACACCGTTGAGCTTCAGCCTCGCCTCACTGCTGACGATGCTGCCGGTGATGGCCATGGGGCTGGCGATGTTTTTCGGCCTGGGCCTCAGCCGGCGCCTGGGCGAGCAGCGCACGGTCCTGCTGTCATTGCTGATCATCGGGCTGGCGACGTTGTCACGGCTGTTTATCGATTCGGCGGTCGAACTGATCGTCAGCGCGATCGTGGCTGGCATCGGCATCGCGCTGATTCAGGCATTGATGCCGGCGCTGATCAAGACGCGCTTTGCTGACAACGTGGCGTTGTACATGGGCGTCTACGTGACTTCGATCATGGGCGGCGCTGCGATTGCCGCATCGTTCGCGCCGCTGGTGATGACGCGAACCGGCAGTTGGCGCATGGGGCTGGCCATTTGGGCGGGGCTGGCTTTAGTCGCCTTGCTGGTCTGGTGCTTGCAGCCCGCGCCAGCCATATCGACAGTGACCAAGCGGGAGTCTTTCATCACCCACGGTCGCGCCTGGTTGCTGGCGATTTTCTTTGGCCTAGGTACGGCGTCCTACACCTGTGTCCTCGCCTGGCTCGCCCCGTATTACGTGGAAAAAGGCTGGAGCGAACAGAGCGCCGGGCTGCTGTTGGGTTTTCTTACAGCGATGGAGGTCATTTCCGGCCTGGCAGTGCCGGCGATCGCTAATCGCAGCCGTGATCGGCGTGGCATATTAGCGGTTCTGCTGCTACTGATCATCGGCGGTTTCTGCGGGCTGATTCTCGCCCCGCAACATTCGGCGCTGCTGTGGCCTTGTCTGTTGGGGCTGGGGATTGGCGGTCTGTTTCCGATGAGCCTGATCGTAGCGCTTGATCACTGCGACGAGCCGCAGCGTGCCGGTGGCCTGACCGCGTTTGTACAGGGGATCGGTTATCTGATCGCCGGCCTCTCGCCGCTGTTGGCAGGGATGATTCGCGATCGGCTGGGCAATTTCGAAGGCGCGTGGTGGGCGTTGACGGCGGTGATGGTGATCATGCTGCTGATGGTGATGCGCTTCGACCCTCGCCACTACGCGCGCTACTTGCCTCGCCCGGGCTAGAGGCCTCTGGCCATCTTTTGCGCACGAGATTGGCAACGTCGTGTTGCTAAAAGTTTCTGTCCCACATGTGTCCGTGAAATGTCCTACAAGGGTTTCTCCTGGCACCATCGTTCCGTTAGGATCGTACGCACACGTTTGCGCGAATTCTGCGCAAGGGGGCACAGCGAGACGGAACTCATGCTGAACAGTAATTTGCTTCGCAAGCTCGACATGCAGGACTTGATGGTATTTGTGGCCGTGTACGAGCAGAGCAGTGTCACCGATGTCTCGGAAACTTTGTTCGTCAGCCAGTCCACCGTCAGTTATTGCCTGAAGAAACTGCGCACCAGTTTCGAAGACGAACTGTTCATCAACACCCGCACCGGCATGCGCCCGACCTACAAGGCCTGCAGCATGTACGGCCATGTGCAGAAAATCCTCGAAAGCATCAACCTCTGCCACGCCGGTGCCCCGGCCTTCGACCCGAGCCGGCAGGCGGTGACTTTCAACATTTGCGCCCCGGAATACTTCGAGCAACTGATTCTGCCGCGACTGTTGAAGCGCTTCGACTTCGACGATTTGCCGGTGATGGTCAACATGCACAAGTTTGAAACCGACGTTCCGGCCGAAGAGTTGCGCGACGGCAGCCTCGATCTGGTGATCAGTTTCGGCCCGCACTTTCACCGCCAGCATGCGGATCTGAAATCACGGATGCTGCTGGAAGATGACCTGGTCTGCGTCTTCGACAAACGCGCCACGCCACTGGAACCGCGTTTGAGCCTGCAAGCATTCACCGAACGTCGGCATGTGTTCCCGACCCCATGGACATCAAGCACCAACATGGTCGACGGCTGGCTGGCGCGGCAAGCGCAAAAGCGCCAGATAGTGGCGCGCTCGAACAGCTACAGCGCCGCGTTGAAGATGATCACCGGCACCGATTTCATCCTCACCCTGCCCCGGCGTATCCAGCGTCTGTTGACCAACGACGCGGTGTTCAACCACTGCGAGGCGCCCAATGGCTTGCCGGGTTTCACCCTCGACATGCAGTGGAGCCAGAACGCCGATCAGGACAGCGCCAACGTCTGGCTGCGCGAACAGGTGATTCAAGTGTGCAGCGAGCTGGAAAACGCCTGAGCGTCAGACGCCGATCGCGGCTTTGCTGTAGGACTCGCGATCGATGTCGAGCAGTTCGACACACAGTTGCACTTCGAGCCCGGCCGGCCATTCGCAGAGTTCCTGCAACACTGCCAGCAGACTTTGCGAGAGCTGCTTCTTGATCTCCGCCGAGCGCCCGCTGAGCAAGGCCAGCTTCACATGGACGAAGGCACGCTCGCCTTGCGCCGTGCCGACCTTGAAGTTGTCGATCTTGATCGCGCGGCTCTTGATATCGAACTCTGCGCCGAACTGACCGGAACCGACCAGCGTGTTGTTGAGCCGGATCAGGGCGATGTCAGCGTTCAACTGCGTCAGGTTGGCGGTGTATTCCATGTGCAGGTGTGGCATTGCGGATCTCCAGTCGACGGATGCGGGGGGCGTACATATAACACAGTCGGCTCAACGCACTCCCTGTAGGAGCTGTCGAGTGAAACGAGGCTGCGAGCTTTTGATTTTGTGTTTTTCCCAATCAAGATCAAAAGATCGTCCGATCGCGGCCCGAGCCTTCGGCAGCTCCTAAAAGGGATCGTAGTGCTCAGTTGGCCGTTCACTCATGAACGCTTCGAGCCGCGAGCGCAGCCAGCGTTCGGCCGGGTCGCTGTCGACGTGGCTGAGCCAGACCATCGACAGGTCCAGCGTCGGCGTCTTGAACGGGAACGGTTCCTGGAACAACAACCCTGACGCCGCCATGGCCGCTGCGGTGTAATCCGGCAGGCTGGCGATCAGGTCGGTGCCGGCCAGCAACGCCGGCAATGCGCTGTACTGCGGCACCGACAACACCACCTGCCGCGTGCGACCGAGTTCCGCCAGCCATTCATCGGCGTAGCCACTGACATTGGCCGTGTGCGACACCAGTACATGCGGGCGAGCGCAATATTCGTCGAGGGTCAGCGGCGTATCAGAGGCATCGGCACGCAGGATGCTCGGCTGGATGTGTCGCAGCAGTTTGCGTTTGGCGTTTGCCGGCAGGCCGCGGGTCTGGCTGATGCCGACGGTGATATCGCCGGCAGCGAGCAGGTCGGGAATGCGCCAGTAATCGACATGCTGCACCACGAACACCACGCTCGGCGCCTCTTGGCGCAGCGCGCGCAACAGCGGCGGCAGCAGGCCGAATTCGACGTCGTCGGACAGACCGATGCGAAAGGTCATGGTGCTGGTGGCGGGATCGAAATCGCGGGTCAGGCTCAGCGCCGCCGAGAGTGAATCCAGTGCCGGTTTGAGATGGCGGTAAATGTCTTCGGCGCGGGCCGTCGGCTCCATCCGATGGCCGACGCGGATGAACAGCGGGTCGTTGAGCATCGTGCGCAAACGGTTGAGCGCCGAACTGATGGTCGGCTGGCCAAGAAACAGCTTCTCCGCCGCGCGAGTCACGTTGCGTTCGAGCATCAGAGTCTCGAAGACCACCATCAGGTTGATGTCGGCCTTGCGTAGTTCATTGCGGTTCATCCATTGCCCCCTGCTCCCCCGGAATAGCGGCAGTGTAGAAAAGCCCGGGACCCGACGTCCATCAACGGTTACGCGGTTTACTGCACACTCACGGATTTCACGCCCAGGCCCATGATGCGTGCGTCATCGCTCATTCCGAGACTGCGCGGGCTGACGGCGTCGGGCAAATGCAGTTCAAGTCTCAGCGCGCCATCCTCCGGGAGGGTTTGCCTGACCTGTTCATTCAACGGGATTTCCAGAGAATTGCCCTGAAAGGCTGTCAGCCGAGTCGAAAGAACTTCAACGCCGTTGAGCCTGACGATGACTCGCTGAGCAAGAGTTGGCGGCATGACGAACGCCAGCGCCTGGATCGAAATCGATTTGGCTTGCGCTGGCACGCGCAGCGCCATTTCCGCGTCATGGCCCTCACTCCAGGTGCCCCACGCTTCCGGTGCCCCCCAGCCTTTGATCAGTTGTCGACTCTTGCGATCGAATGTGTAGACAACGCCAGGACGGCTCAGCGCGATGGATGCCAGCGCCCGCCCCTCATCGATCATCGGCAGACATTGCTGACAACGCTTCCAGCCTGGTGCAAGCACAACGAAGTCATCGACCCGGGTCAGCAGATCGCTATCGCTGTGAACGCTTTTGGCCGCCAGAGCCTGCGCTTCATCGTCCAGGATATATAGAGAATCGGCTTCGTACTCTCCGGTTTGCAGCCGATGCCGAGCCACGCGCTGCGCCTTGTCGAGCGCCGAAATGCTCATGCGCCCCATGTACACCGCGTCGGTTTTCAGTCCATGTGCTCCAGCGAAATCAGCGATCGCTTGCCAGCGTTCGGGCTGGTTTTGCGGCAGCAACCCGCGAACATTCCTGTAGTGCCCGGCCGCGCTGTTCCAGAAGGGGTCGCGCATCGGACTGACCCAGTCCGATGCGGGGGCTACCATCCTTGATGCGCGCAGCCCCGCCCAGCCGTTGTGCGTATCTGCCACCTGCACCACCAGCGCCAAGGCGAGTAACCCCATGGCAACTGGCGCGCGAAAGCCCCGCACAAGCAGGTACACGAGGAACAGTTCGATTGCATAAAACACCGGCCAGAACATGCGCCCCGAAGCGCGAAAAATACTGGCCAGCCGCTCGATGAATGTCGGCAACGGATAGTTGAAAGTCTGCGTCCCAATACCGATGTGATGGGACAACGCGAACAGGGTCAGGCCGATCATTGCGAACACCAGCCACCACCGCTCGCCCAGCGCAGCCCTCGGCGAAATCCCGCCGCGCAACCCTGCCACCGCCGCCAGCGGTAACAGCATCAGCACACCGAGGCCGAAATAATTGAAGCCTTCATAATCGCCGCCGCCCGTGCGGATGTCCGGCAATACCTGCGACCAGCCATCCGAATCGAATGGCGCCAGCAGATTCATCCGGTAAAAACCGAACCCCCCACTGCCAGCGCCGTCGGCAATGCTGAAGTATCCGGCCTGCCAGCAACACACGCTGACCAGTGCGAACAGACCGCCGAACTCGATCAGCCCCTGACGGCGAGTCAATCGATCAAAAATGACTTTGCCGAGCAGATCGGCAAACCAGATCAACGCCACCATGACCAACAGATACGCATGCACCAGCGCTGTCGCCGCCAGCAGACAGCCCCAGGCCAGCCGCCGCCGTTGCAACGCAGGATGCAGCGCCAGGTAAAGTGCCGCCAGTAGCAGAAAGTGCCCGGCCAGAGACAGATGTCCTCCGGCACGAACAAACATCGGCGGGGAAAACAGCAACAGTCCCGTGGCCAGAAGCCGGATTACGACGTTATCCGTGATCAAGCCGAGCAGCTTCCAGCCGAACCACGCTTGCAGTACGAAACAGATGAGCAACCACAAGCCAAAATACTGGAACGTTTCTGGCAGCCAGGCGTTGAACGGTTTGAACAGCAGTGCCAGCAGCGGATTGGAGTCAGAAAAGATGATCGCACTGCCCAACTCCATGCCGTAGGACGGGTTGAGCCCGAGGGGAAAAGTCCACGGTGACTGGCGGAAAAAAACCCAGCCCAGATAATGCGTAGCCGGATCGCCCTCGCTGAGCCAGGCAATGTTCTGCGGATCGAGTGCGCGCGGACCGATCACCATGAAAAAAGCAAGCACGCCCAACAGCAACGGCAGAATCGTCAACGCTGAAGATCTGTTCCAGGGCTTCATCGATACGTCCAGAAATTATGCAAAACGAAAGTGAACGCCGGAATCGTCAGGGCCACTGCGCCGATGCCAAACAGATAATTCAACCCGGCCATCTGCGCAGCCCAGGCCACCAGCATCGCCAGCAGAAAACCACCCGCCGACACTGTCAGAAAGCGCAGCAACGTGCGTCCATGCAGACGCGCGGAGAAGCTCCAGGCGGTATTGATCACATAAGAAACCACAGTCGCCACGGCAAAGGCGAAACCATTGGCCAGCGGCGGTTCGGGCGCGATGAAGCGGATGAACAGCACAGCCACCAGCGCATGCAACGCGGTGACGAACAGCCCGGTTACGGCAAAGCGCAGACCGCGCCGGACAAGCGCAGATTTGTCGCCGGCGATCACGGTTTCTGCGCCAGCACGAAAACGCTCAAACCGGCCAGCCGGTTTTTCCTCATCAACGGCAGCTCAAGGCGGCACAGGGTCTTGAGCACACTGTTGACCCACGGGTGATGACGCTTGAGTTGCGACTGTGGCTCTGCGGTTTGCGAACCTTGAGGCATCAGGCGCAACGCAGCGGCGATAGGAAACACCGCACCGAAATAGTAGGCGCCGCGCTGCACGGTCAAACCGGCATCGCCCGCCAGGGTTTCGAATTGCGCGAGGGTGTAGCGGCGCTTGTGCTCGAGGAAATCGTCGTGACCGCTCCAGAGAAACTGAAACGCCGGCACCGTCAGCAGAAAACGACTGCCCGAAGGCACTTTATCGACGTAGCTTTTGAGCAGGCCGAGGTCGTCGACGACATGCTCGAGCACATCCATCAGTAACACCAGATCGGCATCAATGCTGTCGATGTTGCGTCGGTAATGCACCGGTTTGCCCGCGGTGGTGGCGCTTGAATCGGCGGGGTAACTGATGTCGACGCACCACGCCTCATGCGCGTCGGTGTGGGTCAGCAGATGATGCGAGAAAAACCCCGAGCCGGCACCGACATCGAGTATTCGTCGGATCGGCATGTCACCCAGCAATTGCCGGGTCGCCGCCGCTTTCGAGCAGTAATACCAATGCTCATCGATGCTGTCGCCGAGGATGTCGGTTTCCTTGAGATCCATCTGTCAGTCCTTGGGGTCGTAGACGCGACGCACCAGAAAAACCGGCCGGCGTTTGGATTCGATATAAGTGCGGCCGAGGTATTCGCCAAGTACGCCGATGCCGATCAATTGCAGACCGCCGAGAAACGTGACCGCGACCATTAAAGACGCATAACCGGGCAGATCGATACCGTGGATCAGCGTGCGCAAGACAATGAACATCGCGAAGGCAAACGACACCAGCGAAACCGTCGCTCCCAGGTAAGTCCAGACCCGCAGCGGTTCGGTGCTGAAACTGGTGATGCCCTCCAGAGCGAAATTCCACAGGCGCCAGCCATTGAACTTGCTCTGTCCGGCCACGCGCTCGGGGCGCTCGTAGTCGACATGCGTGGTGCGGAAACCGACCCAGGCGAACAGACCTTTCATGAAGCGGCGCGACTCGGGCAGGGTCAGCAAGGCATCGACCACGCAGCGGTCCATCAAGCGGAAGTCGCCGACATTTTCCGGTAACGGCTGTTCGGCGATGCGGTTGTGCAGGCGATAGAACCAGTGGGCCGAGGTCGATTTGGCCCAAGTGTCGCTGCGGCGGCTGACGCGATGCCCCAGCACCACTTCGTAACCTTCGCGCCAGCGCTCGATCATCTGCAAGATGACTTCCGGCGGGTCCTGCAGATCGGCGTCGATCGGCACTACGATCTGCCCGGTGGCCATTTGCAGACCGGCCGACAACGCCGCTTCCTTGCCGAAGTTGCGACTCAGATCAACGATGCGCAGACGCGAATCCTGCCGTTGCCGTTCAAGCAAGCGCTCAAGGGTGGTGTCGGTGCTGCCATCGTTGATGAAGACCAGTTCAAGATCGATCAGCGCCTGCGCCTGAAAGACATCGTCGATGCGCGAAAGAAAGCTGTCGAGGCTGTCGGCCTCATTGAAAACGGGGATCACCAGCGACAACGTCACTTGCCCGGCCTGTTGCGTTCCGTGCTCAGTCAAAGGAGTGCTCTTTTTATAGTTTGTCGGTCATCGAAAGTATTTCGAGGCCATGAGCCGTCCCGTATTAAGCAGTAGCAGGCACGCACGTGCAAGCATGACACGGCGTCATATCGGCCAATTCGCCGGGCAGTCGCGGCGCTCTGGCCAGCGTCTTTGAGAAACATCCGCGAACGATTGGAAACAAATCCCCGATAGCCAAAAAAACCCGCTGCGCTAGGCTTGCGTCGATGCGCCACACAGGTTGGCGCACCTTTCTATCGCAGGGAGCGAACCCCATGTATTTCGAAATCTACCGACAAACCCGAGGCACCCCAAGCACAGGCAAAGGCCAGTGGCGCTGGCGTCTGCGCGCGCGCAACCACGAGACAGTCGCCAGTGGCGAATCGTATGTGAACAAAGCTGATTGCCTGCACGTGATCAACCTGATCAAAGCCGTACAGGACGAGACGCCAATCAAGGAAACTTGAGCGACGTCCGGTTCATCTGCAAACCGGCACCGTTTGTCGCCCTTCAAGGCGTTTATTTGAATGCTTGCCAGCGGTGTTCATCAAAGGTGCATGTACTGCAATTTTTGCTGCCATGCACCCAAGGATTTCAGCCATGTCCCATGAGCACCGCTACCTCATCAGTTTCATCGTCGACAACCAGCCGCAAAGCCGCACGCTGATCCACGATGGCGACACCCTTGATCCGGGTCTCGCTGAAACGCTGGTCAAGACCGCTTTTCCCGAATTGAAGGCCGCTTCACTGAGCGACGTCCAGGTGCAGAAACGCATCAGGCCCGACGAAGGCGACAACGTCCCCGGCCACTATCAGCAGCCATGAGCCGATCCCGGGCCGCCACCATCCATTGATGCTGCGGAGATTACGCTCCATGAAATCACTCGCCGCGATATGCCTTGCGGTCCTGGCTTTGAGCGTCCAGCCAAGCCATGCAGACACCATCGACGCCTTCATCGAAGAGGCGGCACAGCAAAGCCTGTTCCAGCACAACAGTTCGCGCATCGCCTTGGAAAAGGCAAGCTTGCCCGAAGTCAAAGCGTTCGCCAGACAAATGATCGCCGACCATGAGCACTTCGATAAACAAATCAGGCAGCTGGGGCAAAGCCAACATATGGTGGTTCCCGCCGAACCCTCCGTGGCATCCAAAGCCAAGCAGCTACGCCTTGAATCAAGGGATGACGCCTTCGACCGCATCTACATCGACAGCCAGGCCGAAACCCTTGAGCAAAAGCTGATGCTGTTCAAGAAAGAAGCCATGTCATCGCACAATCCGCAGCTCAAGGCGTTCGCCCAATCCGCGTTGCCGAGCATCGAGAAACAGGCAAAAACTGCCCGCGACCTGCAGGAAAAACTCAAGCCCTCCGCTGGCGCACTGAAATCCGTCAACCCCTGACCAAGCGGGGAACAATCAAAGCTGTAATAGAGCTACGCCCAACAGCACGGCAATCACTGCCGATACCGCCAGCACTTGAGTCGAAGTCAAGGCCAGCGCCGCGTCCTTTGAGCGGCCGATAAAGCGGCCACGGGTCTGATGCCGATCCGGCTGCGCTTCGAACAGGTTGTCCGGGTGCTCGTTGTCCTCAGGCTCATTGGTCTGCTGACCGGACCATGCACTTCGCGCCATCAAACGGTCGAGAAGACCGGGCATGACCGATTGGCCAATAATCGCTTTGATCGTCGATCCACCGAGCCAAAGCTCACGAGGCGGGTGCCTGACCACACTGAAAATCGCTCGCGCCGCGACGTCGGGGTCATGGATCGGTGGCACCGGTTGCGCACGCTTGGGCAATTTGTTGCGCGCCCAGTCGAACTGCGGCGTGTTGATCGCCGGCAACTGCACCATGCACACGCGAATATGGCTGCGCTCATGCAGCAACTCACAGCGCAATGAATCAGTAAAACCGCGTACAGCGAACTTCGCCCCGCAATAGGCGGCCTGCAACGGAATCGCGCGATAGGCCAATGCCGAGCCGACCTGGATGATCAGGCCCTTGTTGCGCGGACGCATCAACGACAGCGCCGCCAAGGTGCCGTGAACCGTGCCGAGATAGGTCACCTGAGTGACGCGCTCGATCTCGGCGGCAGACAATTGATCTATCGGCGAAAGCACTGTGACCATCGCCGCGTTGATCCAGACCGCCAGCGGCCCGAGCATGGCTTCCAGTTGCTGCGCGGCCTCCTGCACGGCGAGCGCATCGGCGACATCGACGCTGACGGTTTCAACCTGCACGCCATACGCTTGCAGCTCCTCTTGCGTGGCAGCCAGTCCCGCCGGATCACGCGCCAACAGGCCGATGCGGTAGCCGCCAGCAGCAAACCGGTGGGCCACTGCGCGACCCACGCCAGCACTGGCGCCGGTTATCACTACCAACGGTTGCTCCTGCATGGATCGCCCTCCCGGCGGTCAATCAATCGGCCCGATATTGATCATCAGGTCATCGCCCAGCCCTTGCACCTTGGCCAGCACGTCCACCGGCGTTTCGCTGGAAAAATGCACAACATAGCCCATGCCGCTGCCATCTTCTTCGATTGCACTGACCCACGACTCCACCTCGTCAGCATCCAGCCCCAGCGCCTGGCCGAACTGGCGGTTGCGGTGATCGGAATCGGTTTCGTCCATCGGATAATCGCTCATTGCCAACATCTCCTCGGGGACTGGTTCCCTCAATGAATGCTCAACGTGGTCTTAAGGATGGACGCCGGCCCCGCGCCGACAGTTCGTTTTTTTAATCGAGCATCGAGCGCAGCTTGCGCAACAGATCCACCGGCGCGTAGGGCTTGGCAATCAATTCGAACTCATTGTCAGCCAGCTCATTGGGCGCCGACTCGTCCGCGCAGTAGCCGGTCGTCAGCAGGATCTGCATGGCCGGATAGCGCCGGCTGATTTCCCGCGCCAGTGCCAGCCCGTTCATCTCACCGGGCATGACCAGATCGGTGAAGACCAGCTCAAAGTCGCTACTTTGCAACATCGCCAGCGCCTCGCTCGCGTCTGCAGCAATGGCTGTGCGGTAACCGTGTTCGGACAGGATCAGACGCGCCAGTTCAGCGACTTCCGGACGGTCCTCGACGATCAGGATGCGCTCCGTGCCCTTGAGGTTTTCTGCGGTTTCAGCGGAGCCAGGTGCCGATAGCTGACTGTCATCCGCCGGGAAGAACAGGCGCACCGTGGTGCCGAGCCCCGGCGCCGATTCGATTTTGACCACGCCGCCAGATTGCTTGACGAAACCGTAGACCATCGACAAACCGAGGCCGGCACCGTTGCCCTCCTCCTTGGTGGTGAAAAACGGTTCCATCACTTTATCGAGATCGTCAGCGGCAATGCCCACGCCGTTATCGGCAATCGCGATGCAGACGTAACGCCCCGCCGCCAGTCCGCCCTGGTGCGGGTCCGTCGCGTCCGGGACAACGACGTTGCGGGTCTGCACGGTGATCTCTGGCTGCGGTTGCCCCAGCAGGGCGTCACGGGCATTGGACAGTAAATGATTGAGCGCCATCTCGGCCTGCGCCGGGTCGAGCCGGCAATTCCACAAGTCCTCGGCCAGTTCGAATCGCGGTTCCAGATCGGCGGATTCATGCGTCGGCAGCGCAGAGCGCTCAAGCATGGCATTGAGATTGATCACCCGGCCTTCGAGCCGTTGCCGCCGGGAAAACGCGAGCAGATGCTGGGTCAGCAGACGAGCTTTTTCCGCCGCCGCACGGGCGTGACCGGCGCCTACCACAATGCGTTGCGGATCGATGCTCGGCCGCTTGGCGGTGTGCTGGATCAGCTCGATGTAGCCGATCATCACTTGCAACAGATTGTTGAAATCGTGGGCAATGCCACCGGTCAACTGGCCCAGCGCTTCCATGTTCTCGCTGTAGCGCAGACCGTCCTCGGCGTCGCGTCGGCGGCTGACGTCCATTTGCGAGGCGAAGAAATACACCAATTGTCCGCGCTCGTTGAAAAGCGGCGCGATGAACAGCTCGTTCCAGAACGATGAGCCGTCCTTGCGGTAGTTGAGCACCTCCACGCAGGTTTCGTGTTGATGTTTGAGCGCTTGCTTGACCTGTTGCAACACGGTGCGATCAGTCTGCTCGCCTTGCAGAAATCTGCAGTTGCGCCCGAGCACTTCTTCCAGCTCGTAGCCGCTGAGTTCAAGAAACGCATTGTTGGCAAAAATGATGGGATCGTCGGGCTGCGCAGGATCGGTGACAATCATGGCCATGCGGCTGACCTGCACCGCCGCGAAAAACACATCTTTGCGTTCTTGCGAAAGGGTCGCCGCATCGGCGCGGTCGACGATCGGCCTGGATTTTCTGGGCAATTTGACCTCCGCTGAGTTACTGCCGTTTCGCTGTGACCATCATCTGCGAGCGTAGTGCCAAGGCCGGACGCCGATAGCGCGGGCGTCCGATGAATTGCCGCAGAACATCGACGGATCCGAATCGTGTCGCTGATTGTCGAAAGCTCACCGAGGTCCGCCAGGGAGAACCACCGTGGATTTGTTGTTTCTGGGCACGTCTGCCGGCGTGCCGACCCGCCAGCGCAATGTCAGCGCAACGGCATTGATCGCTTCTGCCGGCAAAGGCTGGTACCTGATCGATTGCGGCGAAGGCACTCAGCATCAGGTGCTGCGCACGCCGCTGTCACTGAGTGAATTGCGGGCGATTTTCATCACTCATGTGCACGCCGATCACTGCCTGGGCTTGCCGGGTCTGCTGGCGAGCACCGGCATGTCCGGACGCACGCGGCCGCTGGACATTATTCTGCCGGCGGCGCTGCAGCCGTGGCTGAGAATGAGCCTGGAGGTGACGCAATCGCATCTGCCCTTCGAGATCAACCTGCACGCTGTGGAAACGCTTACCGAATGGCGCAACTTCAACGTTCAGGTGCAGACCGTCGAGTTGTCCCACCGTGTGCCGTGTCATGGTTATGTGTTTACCGAGTCCGACCCGGAGCCGCGTCTGGACGTGGGGCGCCTGGATGCCGAGGGCATCGAACGCGGCCCGCTCTGGGGTCAGTTGGCCCATGGTCAGGATGTGGAGGTTGACGGGCGAATGCTGCACGCTCGCGACTATCTGCTGAGCGCGCGACCTGATCGGCGCATCATCGTCTGCGGCGACAACGATCGGCCGGCACTGCTGGCAGAAGTGGCGCAATCGGCGGATGTGCTGGTGCATGAAGCGACATTCGTGCAGGCAGCAATCGACCGCGCTCGTGCCAGTTACGGCCACAGCAGCGCCGCCGCCGTCGCCGGATTTGCCGAGGCCGCCGGTGTGCGCAATCTGGTGCTGACGCACTTCAGCGCGCGCTATCAGGCCAACCCGGCGGTGAGTCCGTCGATCGAAGATGTGCGCAGTGAAGCGGCGGCGCTGTATAACGGCCAACTGATTCTGGCGCGGGATCTGCAACGCTATCACCTCGACCGCTTTGGGCATTTGCTGCCCGTGGCAATCGAGCGCAAAGCGATGGAAATCGCGCCGTAGCTTTGATACCGCGTCCGCCCGCTCGGCAGGCGGACGCTGGTGGGCAGGGTTACTTCTTGGCTTCCTTGTCCGGATCCGCCGAGCGTTCCAGAAACGCTTCGGTCAGTTGCGGCAAATGCTTGAGCAGCCATTCAGCCATGGCCACCTCCTGCGGCAGAATCTGTTCGCAGGCCTTCTGTGTTTGCGTGTCCCCCGCCGCCTTCGCCGCTGCAATAAGGACGGTGTAGCTGGCGACTTCCATGTTTTCGAAAACGTAGCCGGCCATGGCGCCCTTGATCACTTCATCGCTCATCAAGGAGCCGCCAACCGCCTGACCGAACGCCATCAATTTGCCACCCAGGTCCTTGATCGTCGACGAATCGCCGCCCAGACGTTGCAGGCATTCGTCGATGAGTTTCTGCTGGCCAAGGGTTTCTTCGATGTGCTGATCGATGCGTGCCTTGAGCTGCGGGTAGTGTTCCAGACGTTTGGATTGTGCCTTGAGCATTTGCTCGGCCTGTTGCTCCATGGCATGGGCATCACGCAGCCAGTCGAGCAGGTTTTCCTGTGGAGTAGCCATTGTCGAGTCCTCTTCTTGATGATTTCACAGTAATCAACCGGGGCGCGCCGCCTGATATCCGGCGCGCCCCACGTGTCTTACAAACCAGGCTTGGCCTGCGCGCCGGAGCCCAGATCCGCACCGGTGACCGGCTCGCTGTTGGGGTCGGACATGGTGCGCATTTTCATGTTTTCCAGCAGCGCTTCGTCGGCGCTGTCCAGTTGCACGGTGGCCAGGCCATCACCGCCGTCGACCGCCGGCGTCGGACTTTCGACGAACTCCCAATCGTCGCCCTGATTCCATGGACCGCGCATGCTTTCGGTGCCTTGCGACATGTTGAAGTAGACGTTGGTGAACTCAGGCATGCCGGGCAGCTTGCCTTGCGGGAAGTTTGGCTGAATCGAATGCAGGGCTTTTTCGAAGGACAACTGGTGCGCAATCTCACGGGTCATCAGAAAGCCCAATGCTTCTTTTACGCCGGGATCATCGGTGACGTTCATCAAGCGCTCATAAACAATCTTCGCCCGTGCCTCAGCTGCAATGTTGGAACGCATGTCGGCGGTCGGCTCACCGATGGTATCGACGTACGCCGCCGTCCAGGGCACGCCGGCCGAGTTGGTCAGCGGAGAACCGGCACCGTAGAGCAGGCTGGTGATATGCGAGTCATTGCCGTTGCCATTGAGCGAGCGATACAGCTCGCCTTCTTGCTCGACGCCTTCAGCCATCCGGCCTTTTGCGCCCTTGTTGAGCATGACGATGATCGAGCCAATGATCTCCAGGTGACTGAGTTCTTCAGTGGCGATGTCCATCAGCAGGTCTTTGCGTCCCGGATCGTCCTCGGCCAGGGCTTGCGTGAAATAGCGCGAAGCCGCCGCCAGTTCACCTTGTGCGCCGCCAAACTGCTCGAGCAACAGATTGGCCAGCCCCGGATTGGGCTCGGCGACACGAACGGTGTATTGAAGTCGCTTGTTATGTAGAAACATGACAAATCTCCTCAGTCGGATAAGCGTGGCAAGTCGTGGGTTAAAAGCCTGCCTACCCTTTTGTGAAGCATTGTCTGTGCGAAAATTTCAAAAAAATCGTGGGGACAGGACAAATGGTTTGAACCGCGCGAGCAAGCGAAGCGGGGGTGTACCGCTGGGGATATTCGCACTGGAACGACTGGAACTTATTGCCGGAATCGAGTCTCCAGCGCGCGATTCGATTTCCGGCGCCGCGATCACTAACGCAGCAGATGCACCACCAATCCGACCAGCGCACAGCCCAGCAACACCTGAATCACTCCGCGCTTGAAGCGAAACAGCGCAATGGCCGCGGCAAGCGCAATCAACGCCGACGGCCAGTCCAGGCTGCCGCTGAAGCCTTGCGGCCAGAGCACGTGGTAGCCGAAGAAACACGCCAGGTTGAGAATCACGCCGACCACCGCAGCGGTGATCGCGGTCAGTGGGCCGGTGAATTTGAGTTCGTCGTGCGTCGACTCCACCAGCGGGCCGCCGGCGAGGATGAACAGGAATGAGGGCAGAAAGGTAAACCACGTCACCAGCGCGGCGGCGACCGCTCCGGCGAGGAACACCTGATCGGCGCCGAACACCTGCGTCACATAAGCGCCGACAAAACCGACAAACGCCACCACCATGATCAGCGGCCCCGGTGTGGTTTCGCCCAGCGCCAGGCCGTCGATCATCTGCGTCGGGGTCAGCCAGCCGTAGTGACCAACCGCACCTTGATAGACATAGGGCAACACCGCATAAGCTCCACCGAAGGTGAGCAGCGCTGCCTTGGTGAAGAACCAGCTCATTTGCGTCAACGTGCCTTGCCAGCCGAATAGCGCGGTCAATACCCCCATCGGCAATGCCCACAGCGCGGCACCAATCACGGCGAGCATGGCCAGTTTCGTCCAGCTGAAACGGGCATGCGCCGGGGTTGGCGTGTCGTCGTCGATCAACGCCGCGCCGAAAGACTTCTTCGCGGCGCTATGCCCGCCCGCCCTGAATTTCTCCGGCGCCAGTCGACCGCCGAAATAACCAATCACCGCCGCACCCAGCACGATCAACGGGAACGGCACATTGAACGCAAAAATCGCGGTAAACGACGCCGCCGCAATCGCCCACAGCCAATTATTCTTCAGCGCCCGCGAACCGATGCGATGCGCCGCCTGCACGACAATGGCCGTCACCGCAGGCTTGATCCCGTAAAACAGCCCGGCGACCACCGGCACTTCACCGAAGGCGATATAGAGCCACGACAGGAAAATCAGGATGAACAGCGAAGGCAACACGAACAACGCCCCGGCCACAATCCCGCCCCAGCTCCGATGCATCAGCCAGCCAATGTAAGTCGCCAACTGCTGCGCCTCAGGCCCCGGCAGCAACATGCAATAGTTCAAGGCATGCAGAAAACGCCGCTCGGAAATCCAGCGCCGCCGCTCGACCAACTCCTGGTGCATAATCGAAATCTGCCCGGCCGGCCCGCCAAAACTGATAAAGCCCAGCTTCAACCAGAACCAGAACGCCACGCGCAGACTCACGGCCTGCGGCCTAACGTCGTCATCACCCACCAACGGCTGAACTTCACTCATCGAGCTGTTCCTTTTATGCAGTCGGCAGGTTGTACCTGAAAAGCCTCACGAACAAAACGCCAGAAACGAAAAAGCCCCCGTAATCAGCAATGATTACGGGGGCTTCGTCTTGTTCAATAATGGCGGAGAGATAGGGATTCGAACCCCTTCTGTCGATATCGCAGGCCGCTTAAGGCCAACAAAAAAGGGTTTTAACGTCCGAACCTTTGGCGTCATGCGGTCTATTGCGGCCCTAAATTTGCCCTAAATCTGCCCTAAAAACATCATGAACGTCAATCTCCTTACCGATCCCACCGGGAAACAGCTTGGCTATCTGTTTATTGATTTACAGTGGATAGAAGATCGGTTCGCGAATTAACTCAGCTCTCAACCCAGCGGCGCTGCAACGTCATTGCTCACCGTGCGAGTATCCGTTTCAGCCGACAACGGCCCCAGCTGGTTAGGTCCGATGGATTGGATCCAAGACCGCATCAAAGCCCAGTACGTTGAACTTAGTTGGTGTAGCACAGTGCTGCGTAGCAATTTCTAAGCGACCAAGAAGAGCGGTTTCTGTAGGCCATGCCAAAAGGCTTGATTTCTCCAGCAGGTGGGCAGAGTCCGGCATTGTGGGCTAATAGAGAAGTAGCAGTGAGCTGCAAATGGCCAAGAATTGTTGCCGGGCCTTGAGATATCCTCGCTGCTTCGGGACATGACGTGTATCAATGAGCCCCGAGGACGGCGCTAACTCGTAAGAGACGGATTTATCAGTAATCTAACAAGCCAGAGGGCGGTCGTCGACGCAACTCGAAATTCTCCCATTGAACTTTTAAACGTTGCTCCCCGCACCTCGTGCATACATAAACCTCAGGAGGCAAGCCTAAGTAATACCCTTTTCGAATGTACGGATGCGAGCATTCGGATCGAGATTTTGACCTAAGCGTGCTGACGTCCATCGGTCTCTCCAAAACGCACATCCGCGTACGCGGAATTCTTTAGATCTGGAAAAAGAGCCCACACGGGGTATGGGCTATAAAAGGAGTTCCATGAGCAGCCTGCAAATGGTGCCAGGCTAGTATTAAGATTCTCCGTGTAGGCTGGGAGTTTCAACAATTTTCAGTAGACGACCATATCTAGACCAACGGTGCAGGGGCCTTCAAAAAACCTGAACTCTTTGATTGCAAGCGCATCCACCTCATTACACACATAGTGAGGATATCGATATGGCTACTCCGCAAGAGAATCTGATTGATTGGCTCCGTGATGCTCACGCAATGGAGCAACAAGCCGAACAAATGCTGAGAGCTCAATCGAAGAGGTTGGAGCACTACCCGCAACTAAAAGCCCGTATTGACCAGCACGTTGAGGAAACGCTCGATCAGCAAAAACTGATTGATGACTGCCTCGCTAGGCTCGGCGGCAGTTCGTCGACCATCAAAGACATGACTGGTCGACTAATGGCGTTTGGCCAAGCGGTAGGCGGGACACTGATGAGCGATGAAGTAGTCAAAGGTGCTATGGCAGGGTACGTTTTTGAGAACGTCGAAATTGCTGCATATACCGTACTTATCGCAGCTGCAAGAGCTGCAGGCGACACCGAGACTCTCGCCGCCTGCGAGCAAATCCTGCCGCAGGAAATCGAGATGGCTGACTGGTTGCTCCAACACCTTCCGGAAATAACTCAAGCCTTCCTTATCCGCTCCGAAGATCCCAACCTCGAAGCGAAAAGATGAAGCATGAGCGTGGCACCTTGATGCGCCACTTACTCGGACCAGACGCCACGAGATCTCAGGTTTCCCATCTGCTTTATTCGTCGCTTTTTTTCTCATCGACGCTACTGAACTGTTGGGCCTAACCGGGCTCCACTCATAAACCACTTCGATAAGTCATCGCCATGAATATCTGCAAAAACATCTTTTCGCTGGACCAGGAAGCCAAGCTGCGCGCCTATGCTAGCTGGCACCAAGCGCTGGATGATTGCACGCTTCGAAAAAATTGCCCGGATGCCTACCATGAGGAGCTCCTGCGCCTTGCGGATGAAATGGACAGGCTCGGCGTAATCAATGGGCAAGAGTGGAAGGAGTTGCGAATCGAAGCTGACCAGGCCTATTTACGCGCTGTTGCAGGCGCTGATTACCATGAATGATTTGGGGTCTGCTATGGCCTCCGCAGTTCGTTAGCAGCTGTGGAGAACGCGCTTAGGCATTGCTGACAGCTCGATTGACACCTTAGCAAACGTTCGTTGCGACTGATGGGACGATTGCTTTTGGCGATAAGCGGCCGCCGACACGATATTCCGGATGCAAGCGTTGTGTTGAGCGGTCGGATGTTGCGTGTATTAATTTCGGGTTACGACGCAGAACGTTCGAATCCCTCCTTCTCAGTCAAATTCAGTAATCGCGAGCCCCTGATTGTCCGAAGAAAGCCGGGGGTTTGTGGTTTTCGCCGTCTGAAAAAAAGCCCATATGGGACAGACGCGCTTTTTGGTGCGAAATAAACTTCGCAGAAAAAGATGCCTTGTCTAATCTTGTTGGCAGGAACGTATAGCTCTCCAAGCTTTCATTCAAGGACGATCCAAATGCCAAATAATTCGGATTCCAATATCGCCACTGCCGATGCGCTTACGCTGCTGCTGCACAACCAGCATGCGCTGGGTGCGGCAATCGAAGAGATCATTCATTGGATTTCACGGGATGGCACAGACACCGAGGTCGATAACGCCGTCGCCGCTTTGGAGACGCTGGATACAAACGCAAAAGCGATCACACATGCGATTACCCGGCTACGACAGGTTTAGGCAGTCGCACCGGTACGTAGTGATCGGCCAGGAGCAATGAGCCGCTGATCCGCTTAATGGGTCGTGATCGATTGCGTGACTCAACCGGTGTGAAAAAAGTCTGGGTCTAATACAAGCTCGCGAAGCGGCTTCAAATGCTCCTCGGCGTCTTTGGCTTGGGATCGGGAAAGCTCCGCATCTTCCTTAGATCCTTGCGCTTCTGCCAGATCACCCATTTGACGAAGCAGCATGATTCTTTCTTCAATCGCTCTAAGCGCGTCCCACAGCCCGGTATCGATCGCGGCGTTAACTTCAGCAATTAGGGTCTTTATCGAAAAAGCATGTCCCGTGTGGCAGCGAAATCTGACGATCGATCCTTCCTTTATTTGCACCAAAACTCCGTGACAATCGGGACATGTGTAGTTTGAGATATTCCCTATATTCATAACGCCAGCTTCCAAGCCGTTGCCGTGTTCACTGATGCTCGTTTCGATCAGATGGCGCTCGTTCAAGGGGCCTGTAACCATTTGCTCTATTGGTAATCTAACCCGCGTTGCAATCTGATTCGCCAGCTCCGCGAGCGTGCCTACGAAGTCTGTTTCCACGTGCTCTATCGCACTGCGGGGCATGGAATCATAAGTAGCTTCAGAAGGATCCTGCACGAGTGCCGTACCGTTTCTATCCTTTATTGCCCAAAGGCCCGCAGTTCCGTCGTCCAGTGCGCCGGTCAATATCACGCCGATCACCCTAGAATCATAAGCGACAGACGCTGATCTAAAGAGCACATCGATAGCTGGACGAACTCTGCATTCCTTGGGGCCGCGGGTGAGACGAACACCTTCCTCCGTCAAAAGCAGATGGTGATCAGCGCTGGCGACGTAGACGGTTGAGGTTCTAAGAGACTGATTGGCTTGGACCGAAACGACCTCCATTCTGGTTTCTCGAGCAAGTATTCTGCTCAACTCACTTGGAGAGTGTGGAGGAATATGTAACACGACCAAAAACGCTGCCGGTAAGTCAGCAGGTAAATAGCGAAATAGGCTTCTCAACGCTTCGACTCCGCCGGCAGAAGCACCAATAACAATAATCCGACCCCGGCTATCGAGCTGCATCCAAAACCACCTCCCTGTACCAAAGCACTACGCCAAATAACACCCGTCCGAGTGGAAGGCGACGTTATCGGGCGGAAATTCAATTGAAGCGCGACTAGCGCTCAGTGTTTCTTCTGGAATTTAGCCCTCGCCTGGTCCCAAGCTTTTTTCCCTTCAAGGCTTTTAGAATCAGCTGCAGCGCGCGCTTTTTGAAACGCGATCATGGCTTCAGGCGAATCTGCCGCATGAGTGAGCAGCTCATAAGCTATGGCGTTTAGGCGATCTGCCTCTTGGAATAACTCGTTGGTGCGATCAGTGGCCTCATGCCATGCGGAAATAGTTTGCGGATTTTTCATCATCGTCCGACGCCTCATTCGGCCTCCAGTTTGGAGGAGCGGCTTTTCGATCCTTGGGGGCATACTTTCATTTATGGACTCAATTTGACTTGAATACAATGGACGTGGAATCGCAGTTCCACCTCGTTCGCACCCCATCTCTTGTCTATTTCGCTGATCACCAGACTCCTGCCGCGAAGATATAGAGATAAAGCGCCTGGTAATATTTTTGAGTTTTGTGAAGCCGCTTACGAGTCTCGCCATAATAAATCTCTCGAAATCAAGATTTTTGTTACGTCAGGTCTCGACCGGGTATGACCGTTGACGTCTGCTACGTTTGACGCCGTTTATGTTCAAAAGGCTCCCACACCTTACCCCCGCGTGGGGCCTTTTCATGCGCAGTGGAAACCAGGCGTCCCCAGGACTGGTCTACCATCCTTCTACCGCTTGGCTCACTTCAGCCAATCATTTTGCTTAGGATGCCCATGTGCGTTTATGAAGGTTTGGCCACCGTAACCGTGTTGGCCCTCTATGAGGGGCAGGAGCCGGCCGAGCGAACAAGTCTCGAATTCCCGTTGCGCCTGGTTAACGTAGGCTCCGGTCGTGTCCGCGTCGAATTGCAACATTACCTGCAAGGCCCCAAGGAGGCCAATGCGCTACGGGTGATGCTGCCGCATGGAACAATGGTGCAGGGGCTCATAGTCGACGGGTCTAACGAACCCACCGGCGGCTGGCTGCTGATCGACGTCGAGCAATACGAATTAGCGCTTGAGCAACCAGGCACCCTGAATGGATGGCAATGGCAATGAATGAAGACGGCGAATTGCCGAGCTGAACCTGCCGCGCTTGGTACAGGCGCGGGCATGGAAACTGCTCTCGGCAATACCGAGGCAAGCACCGTCGCCGACGCGTTGCACGCGGCCGGCCGTGCCGCAGGGTTTGCCCTGGGCACTGAGACCGAAGGCGCTTGACGCTGGGGTGATCGAAGGCTTGTACATGATATTTGATCGCGCCTTACAGGCGCGCCAGCGGGAATTGAAAGATGATCGGCGAAGGCATTCATAAGGAGTGTTGCGCGCATCGGTTGAACAGCACGCTTTGCGTGACTGCCTCGCGACCAAAGTCGATGGCGGCCCGCAACTGGTGCCTATCGATTCGTGTGGACGGAAGCCGGGGACGCAGGCCACCGGTGCGCTCGCGGTGTGAGCCGCTGCGCATCTGTACTTGTTGACGGGCGTGAGCCGTTTTGTCGAAAGCGTGGCGTTATGAGCAGATTTACGCCTTAGCTCTCCCTCTCACAGGTGACGTGAGGTCAAGGCAAAACGAGTCAGAGCGCCTCCTGCAGAAGCATTTTCCCGGGCAATGTCTATTCACGGGCTCCGCCCTCGCCCCTCAAGCGCAGTTTTCCGCGCTGCATTGAACATTTGCCCGGCGCTTTTGATCCACTCATGAAAGACAGAGCGTGCGAGCGACATGGATATAGTGAGAGACATTGTTGTGATCGGCGGATCGGAGGGAAGCTTTCTCCCTCTGCGTCAGATTCTTTCAGGGTTACCTGCGGACTTTCCCGCTGCGGTATTGATCGTTGTGCATATAGGCTCTTCCAGCCCCAGGCTGCTCGCGTCGATATTCGACGCTTGGTCCGCGTTGCCGGTTGTCTATGGAGACGACGATATACCCATCGAAGCGGGCCGTGTCTACCTTGCCCCGCCTGGAAAACATCTTGAAGTCGTAGAACCGGGAGTCTTGCACCTCAGCGATGGACCGAAACTGCATTTCTCAAAACCTGCCGTAGACCGGTTGTTTGGCACAGCCGCAACGGTATACAGAGAACGAGTCGTCAGCTTAATTCTCTCCGGTAATGGCAGGGACGGCGCCGCCGGTGCTGCCGCTGTGCGGGCGGCCGGTGGGGTTAGCCTAGTGCAAGATCCGGGCGATGCGGTGGTGTCCAGCATGCCGGTCACGGCAATCGAGATAGATCACCCGGACAGCTTGGTTCGCACCGACGCGCTAGTGGAGGCGCTGATTCATTCCGTGAAGCCACGAGAGCTAACGAGATCCGGCCTAGATGACGAATGCTCTCCTGTCGACCGCTGACTGCGTTGTAGTCTTGTTCACTGCATGCGGATTAGTGGCGTACTGATTGCGTTAACAATCGCCGTACATTTCTCTGAATCTTTTGCGCCCCGCAAACTCATTTAACTATGAGCAATAGGAGGTCTCGTGACTCAAGCCGATCTGTATGTCATCGATTACCAACTTCATGGAAAATCGAGGAGCTTCATCATCAGAACTAAAGTGATGAACAACGCCGAGGCTTGGCAGTGGGCAAGCTGTGACGCCGGCCTTACGCCCATTCCCAGGCCGGGCCGTCCGCCACTAAAGCGCTTTTCCAAGCCGATGGCCGAACGCTTCGGCGTGACCGACGTGAAATGGCGAGGATCGGTATCGGTCGTTTGGGAGGAAGACCACGCGTAAATAGTCAATACCGAAACCTACTCGGAAGTAGTGGTGTCCCCGCCCACTGCTCTGCCGTCCAGCACAGGCATCGGGTCGATTTGAATACCCGTTAGGATGGAAATCCACGCTGCATAGGCTTGCTTCTGACGAGCGACCGCCTCATTCCAACGACTTCCAAAGATTTCGTGTGAAACGACCAGCATCATGAGCTGATTGGTGGTTGCATCAAGATCGAGCAACAGGTGATGGGCATTGAAACGAAAATCATCAGTCGAGGGCATGACGTCATACTTCGTGGCGTGAGTGTAAAGCGCATCCGCGCCATCCATATGACATCATTATGACAGCATTTGGAGAACATAGTCGTTCGGTCAGACGATCGGCTGTCAGGGCAGTTGACTATCAATCCAGCATTCAGCGGCCGCCATCGCCTCAGCCAGTGCACGGGATAATCCGGCCATGGGCCTGGCAGTTCCGCAACCGTATCAGCGAGCCCGTGCACCCCGCTCTCTTCCAGTACGTGTGCCGCCGTCGGGGATCGATCGTTGGGCCTATCCCAATCAAACTTCACGACCAGCTTATGACCGCGATATTCGTGCGTGATGGGAACGTCTAAGCCATGGGACATCTCTCGAACCCTTTGCCGCTGACCAATGCCTCCGAGTTTTAACGCAATTGAGCCAGCAGCACTATCGTGGCGCTTCGCTATCGGAGCGGAGTGTGCCACCCCGCCTGTCTCCGGGCGGAGTAAGTAAGCCCGAGACTCCTCAAAACAAGCCGCCCAACGATTCTGGCGCCCAGTTCATGATCACCAGCTCACCGCTCACCTCGGCCTTGCCTTGCCGCTGGTTGGCAGTGGTGTAGCGAATGTCCAAGGTCTCGAAGTGGAAGCCTTCGAATACGCGGCGGATTTCGGGATGGTCGTTAATGCTGACCATCACCTTACCTTTGCAACGGCGCATGAAGTCGGCCATCCGTTCATAGTTATCGAACGGAAAGTCCACGCCGTAGCCGGCGGTTTGCCAGTAAGGCGGATCCATGTAGTGGAAGGTGTGGGCACGGTCGTAGCGCTCTGCGCATTCAAGCCAGGGGAGGTTTTCGACGTAGGTGCCGGACAGGCGCTGCCACGCGGCCGAGAGGTTTTCCTCGATCCGCAGCAGGTTGATGGCCGGGGCAGTCGTCGCCGTCCCGAAAGTCTGGCCCGAGACCTTGCCGGCGAAGGCGTGGTGCTGCAGGTAGAAGAATCGGGCGGCGCGCTGGATGTCGGTGAGGGTTTCGGGGCGGGTCATTTTCTGCCATTCAAACACTTGCCGCGAGCTGAGCGCCCATTTGAACTGGCGCACGAACTCTTCGAGGTGGTTCTGCACGACGCGGTAAAGCGTGACCAGGTCGCCGTTGATGTCGTTCAGGACTTCGACCGGCGATGGCTGGGGCTTCATGAAGTACAGCGCGGCACCGCCGGCAAAGACTTCAACGTAGCATTCGTGTGGCGGAAAAAGCGGAATGAGGCGGTCGGCCAGGCGGCGTTTGCCGCCCATCCAAGGGATGATGGGTGTAGACATAAAAAGCAAGACCTTTACTGTATGGATAAACAGGTGCTAGGCTCGCCGCGCTTTGTGCACGGAGCAAGAGCCTTGGCTGGACTTGCAGGGACCATCTGCAGGGACGGCGGTCGATCCGGATGTTGACGCATACGGACCGGCCGCTCTTTTTTACTTCGGTGTTGAGACTTCTTTGGCGTATGCCTGACAGGCCGCGAGGGCAATCAGCCCCCGGTCGCCGTCATCGGTGACGCCGATAATTCGTTGAGCATGCGCTGGGTCAAGTTCGGCTCTTGTGGGGCCATGAACCACGCCGCCGGAGGCGGTGGTGGCTGACACCGTTCCGTTGCCGGCGCCGGTGGTGGCGTCGAGGAGGACTGACAAGCGCAGATCAGCAGTGGCAAGGCGGTCGCGCAGGCGACCTTGATCACGTTGGGCATCGCTCAAGGCTCGGTAATGGATTTGTTCGCTGGTGGCCAGGCGCTGCTCGAGCGCGAGGCGTTTATCCTGTTCGGCACGCTGCTGAGCGGCCGAAGCAAGGGTTATCTGATTGAGCGTTTCGGTGTGCAGGCGGCCCTGTTCGGCGAGCTGGGCGCCATAACGCCATTCCTGGACTCGCCAGGTGATGGCCGCAGAACCACCGACCAAGACGACCAGCAGCACGCCTTTTGCCAGTAGCCGATACGGCGTCGGGATCAGTTCGCCGAGACGCATAGCACCGCCCTCGCCCGCCCCCACAACTCCAGCCGATCCTGCAGGCCGTTGAGACCGCCATTGATCCTGCGGGTGATCGTGTTGAATTCATTTTGATCGGCCAGCGCGTTCAGCCCATTCACGGACCAAAACCACGCGGCCGACTCGGCGGCCCACTGCGGCAGCTCCAGCAATTCAGGCGTACGCAGCAATCGCTCGTCACCGAACAGCGCCAAGCTGCAGCGCAGGTAGTTGTCGTGGCCAGTGACCTGGATCAGGCCGCGACCGCGATAGCGCTGGCCATCACCATCCGCTGCCGGCGTGTTGCCCAGTTTTGCAGCCAGATTGCCGGTGTCGTATTTGCTCAGGTACTGATCGCCGCCCAGTTCCCGGACGTACTGCAACTGACCCGACTCGTGACCGACTTGCGCCAGAAACGCGGCTTGGCGTTTCGGCGTGTTGATCTGTCGATGGGCCATGGCTGCGTTGAGGGCGGATACAAAAACGCCCGCTTGGCGGCGGGCGTTGGGCATGATGCTTTGCAGCTGTTGTTCAGTGATGGACATACAAACTCCAGACGTAAAAAAACCGCACTCAGGCGGCGATGGGATGCGGTTATTGCTTCTTGATGTTCACCACCTTGAGTGGTGGTTTCGGCCCTTTCTTTTTCTTGCCCTTGGATTTGCCGGCTTTGCCGGCATTGCATTCAACCGTGGTCGACCAGCCGGACTGGGTGAACACCTGCTCGACCGAATCCGCCAGATATTCGCCATCAAGCCCGACCTTGAAACCCTGAGCGATGATGGGACGCTCGGCGAAGATGTCCGTGCGTCCGGGCATCTCAAGCCGCACGTCGGCGGTCGAGCGGTTAAACGCTGATAGACGGGCCTTGGCCGCCGCTTCAGCAGCGGTTTTGTTCGGGTAGATGTGGCGATCGGTATGCACCGCCGGCAGACCGTCCGGGGCGTCGTCGTTATCGATGGTAACCACCGCCAGCTTGCCGTCCTTCTTGTTCTGGTGCTTGGTGGACACCGCCTTATGCGAGTTGCGATCACCGAGACTGAATTGCCAGCGACTGAGGTCACTGCGGGTCAAGGTGATGGCGCCAAATGCTTTCCCGCTGGCCGTCTGGCCACCTTGGCGCGGCATCACCAACAGCTTGCCGTCGGCGACCTTGGCTGTGCAGTCGTATTGCTTGGCCAGCCGGGTGATAAAATTAAAATCGGACTCGTTGAGCTGGTCGACCCGGGCGACCTTGGTCGACACCGGACACACCGGCGTCCAGCCATTGCGCGCCGCAACGTCAGCCACGATCTTCGACAGCGGCACGTCTTCCCAGCTTCCGCTGCGGATGGTCTTGCCACTGCCACGCATGTCGCTGGCCTTGCCCTTGATCACGATGGTATCGGGTGGACCTGATACCTCGACCGTGTCCACGGTGTAACTGCCCATGCGCGCCAATGAGGTTTCCGCATACCCCAGGTAGATCTCGATTGAGCTGCCACGTCGTGGCAATTTCACCTGCCCATCCCGGTCGTCGATACGCAACTCAAACTCATCGGACTCCATGCCCGGCTTGTCAGAGGTACGCAGCAACAACAACCGATCGTTGACCTTGGCCGTGACGTCGGCCCCATCGGCGACGATTCGAAACATCGGAGTCATGGATTTTTTCCCAATAAAAAACCCGCACAAGGCGGGTCAGAAAAACAAAGTGTCGTCGCGCGCAACGCGGCGGTGCGACGGCGCCCGGGGTCAATCCCACAAGCTGACGCCCTCACTGGTCGGACTCGGCAGATCCGGCAGG